>JBAQWL010000307.1:0-6952 GCA_049298895.1 Gallionella sp. | reverse complement strand
GCCTGAGGCTGCTGTCACGCTGCCAGCAGAGACTAGCGCAGTTAAATCAGCTCCGGCCAAGCAGGAACCTTCTCTAGTCGATCAAGCTATGGCTATGCTTGATGAGATTTTTGCTGAACCGCTCTATCTCCTCAGCGGTGCGGGAACATTGCTAGCCTTGGGTGGTTTAGGTTGGGTGGCGAGTCGGCGAAAAAAAAGGCCGTCTTTTGAGGTTATAAGTAAGTTTACTGAGAAAGCTGAATCGGAAACTGGACACCACATCGCGATTCAACCTGACACCTCTCCAGAGAAGGCTGATTTCACGGATAAGATTGCAGATCAGGGTGAGCAATCACAAGATGTCGATCCGATCAGCGAGGCAGACCTGTTCCTCAATTTTGGACGCGACGTACAAGCTGAGGAAATTCTTAAGGATGCGCTGCAAAACACGCCGAATAACCACCGTATACACCTCAAGTTACTGGAGATATATGCAGTTCGTAAGGATGTGAATGCCTTCGCGGCCATCGTGCGGCAGTTGCAGGATTCTGGTGATGAAGAGGCCTGTCAACGGGCACTAGCCATGGGCCGTGAACTGGAACCGAATAACCCGATGTATGGTGACTCGAAAGGCAAAGAAAATTCAGGTAGTGGGGACATGCAAGCTCAGGACTCCAATGCGATGCCGAACTTAGTTACGGGCATCAAATCGACAGCCAAACCACCGTCTATAGATTTCGATTTGGGTAGCGCCACTTCTGTGACACTGGCTCAATCGCCTGAGCAGGACAATATGGAAAAAACTATAGCCTTGTCACCCGATGCAATTGCTGCCAAGTCAGCGGGGGGGATGGATTTCGACATTAGCGCAACTAACTCTACGACACCAGTGGCTGGCGAACAGGAAAAATCCACAATGCCTGACTTGGACGACCTGATTTTTGATGTGACGGGGCAACGCCCGGCGATTGTTGAAGGGCAAGAAGTTTCATTGCCTAAATTAGACGAAAAGACTTTTGATTTACCTGGCAACAAACCGTCCATGCGGGAGAGTCAGGTAGAAGATAAGTCTGCGCATTCTGACGACAGTACGATGGAATTTATATTGGATTTTCCGGTTGAAGACAAAGCACAGAAATCCGAACTTGTGGCACTGCCTGCTGATGTGGATTTGGCGGGCATAAGCCTGGATTTAGATGATACTGCGGCTTCAATTTCATCGACAACTGAAATTAAGGATGAGCACTGGCAGGAGGTGGCGACAAAACTCGATTTAGCCAAAGCCTACCAGGAAATGGGTGATGCCAATGGTGCTCGGGAGATACTCGAAGAGGTCTTGCGCGAGGGCGATGACGCGCAACGCAAAGTCGCGCAAGCTCTGCTCGATCAACTCGGCTGATCAGACGTCCACAAGCGTTTACTTGTTACGGCGGCTCAGAGACTGAGCTGCCGTTTTATTTTGGAGCACCAATGAAATTTTGTTCTGCGAAACTCCATCCCGCTACGCAAATTTTGACCTGGTGCCTGATGGCCTCAACCATTCAAGTGCTAGAATTTAGCGTATTGCTGAGGGTGGTTGGCTTGATTCTGTTGTGCGCTTTTTTGATTTCCGGAAATAAATTTGCCCAGCTGTTGCGCCGCACCCGCTGGATCATTTTGTCGCTACTGCTGGTTTATGCATACAGCACACCCGGACAATCACTATTCGTCTCGCTCGGCATGTTTAGTCCAACCCGAGAGGGATTGACGGGTGGCGTGTTGCAACTCACTCGATTACTGGCAGTATTAGCGGGATTGGCGATATTGCTGGACCGCCTGACCAGACAGCAGTTGATCGCTGGACTGTATGCCTTATTTACACCGTTGCAATGGGTGGGACTATCGCGAGAGCGTCTCGCCGTGCGTCTGGCACTGACGCTGCATTATGCTGAGGCCGCAATGGTACGCAAAACC
Organism: Gallionella sp.; assembly: GCA_049298895.1. Classification (GTDB taxonomy): domain Bacteria; phylum Pseudomonadota; class Gammaproteobacteria; order Burkholderiales; family Gallionellaceae; genus Gallionella. The sequence goes on along the minus strand of JBAQWL010000307.1, from coordinate 5,020 downwards.
AATACTTGGCAGGAAATCTTGCGAAGCTTGGATCCAGAAGGCAGAGGTCAGAGGACAGAGGAAAGTAGACACATAGAATTACAGTCGTGTTGTTTTAGTATCGCTGATGCGTTATTGCTAAGTAGTGTATTGCTGGTGTTATTGGTGGCAATGCGATGAAACTCGCGCCATGAGGATAGCAATCGGTGTCGAATACGATGGTCGTCTGTTTAGCGGCTGGCAGAGCCAAGCGGATGGACAGACGGTGCAAGACACACTGCAGCACGCCTTGAGTAAAATTTCCGGTGAATTAATCTCGGTTATCGCGGCGGGACGCACCGACACCGGCGTACATGCGTTGGAGCAGGTGGCGCACTTTGATACCCAGGCCGAACGTCCGCTGACAGCTTGGGTGCGCGGTGTAAATTCATTGTTGCCGGACAGTATTGCGGTACGCTGGGCGCATTCGGTGCCGGATGAATTCCATGCGCGTTTCTCCGCGCACGGGCGTAGTTACCGCTACCTGTTGCTCAACCGCACCACGCGCTCCGCCATACATGCCGGCAAGACGGGATGGTTCCATACCCCGCTGGATTTGTCCTTGATGCAGACCGCTGCACGCCATCTGCTGGGCAAGCATGATTTTAGCGCCTTCCGCGCGGCAGAGTGCCAAGCCAGATCGCCGATCAAGCACCTGCAACAAATGGACATATGCAGACAGGGAGAGATGCTGATTATTGATGCCGGCGCCGATGCATTTCTGCATCACATGGTGCGAAACATCGTCGGCTGCCTGGTGTACGTGGGCAAGGGAAAATACCCTCCGGACTGGCTGGCGGAAGTGCTGGTCAGTCGGCAGCGCACCCTTGCCGCGCCAACCTTCGCACCCGATGGCTTATACTTGAGACGCATCAAATATGAGTCGAAGTGGGGGCTGCCGCAGATGGTGAACGATACGATATTGGGAGAATTGTTGTGACACGCATCAAGATATGTGGCATTACCCGTGCCGAAGACGCGCAGGGCGCCGCAGAATGTGGTGCGGATGCCATCGGGCTGGTGTTCTATGAGCGCAGTCCGCGCCATGTTGGCATCACCCAGGCCAAACAGCTGGCTGAAGCATTGCCGCCTTTTGTGACTGTAGTAGGACTGTTCGCCAATGCCGAAGCGGTATTTGTACGGGAGGTGCTGGCGAATATTCCGCTGGATTTATTGCAATTTCACGGCGACGAAACACCGGAATATTGCGCGCAATTTCCCAAACCTTATCTCAAGGCGATCCGCGTCAAAGCCGGGGTGGATTTGCTACAATGCGCCTCTGCTTTTCGCAGCGCCAAGGGGTTGCTGCTGGATGCCCATGTGGAAGGAATACCGGGTGGTACAGGCACAGCGTTTGACTGGACATTGATACCCAAACGATTGCCTTTGCCGGTGGTATTGTCGGGCGGGCTGGATGCGGAAAATGTCGCGGCAGCGATCAAGCAGATTCGGCCCTACGCGGTGGATGTGTCCAGCGGCGTAGAGGCGGCTAAGGGAATCAAGGACGCGGCGAAGATCGCCGCGTTCATCAATGAGATTAAGCAAATTGACTTACAACTATCCCGATAGCACCGGCCATTTTGGCCAATTTGGCGGCATCTACATGGCGGAGACACTGATTCCGGCAGTGGAAGAATTGCGATTACAGTATCTGCGCTTTCGCGACGATCCGGAATTCAAGGCCGAGTTTGCCTACGAGTTGAAGCATTATGTCGGACGTCCAAGCCCGATCTATCACGCCAAGCGCCTTTCGGATGATCTGGGTGGCGCGCAAATCTATCTGAAGCGCGAAGACTTGAACCACACTGGCGCGCACAAGATCAACAATGCTATCGGTCAAGCCCTGCTGGCCAAGCGCATGGGTAAGAAGCGTGTCATTGCAGAGACCGGTGCGGGCATGCACGGCGTGGCGACGGCAACGGTGGCTGCGCGCTTTGGTATGGAATGCATCGTCTACATGGGCGCGGAGGACATCCAGCGCCAGGCACCTAACGTGTTTCGTATGAAGCTACTGGGTGCGAAGGTTGTTCCGGTGGAGAGCGGTTCCAGAACGCTCAAGGATGCGTGCAACGAAGCGATACGCGACTGGGTAACTAACGTCGAAAGCACCTTCTACATCTTCGGCACAGCGGCCGGACCGCATCCCTATCCGATGATGGTTCGCGACTTTCAGTGTGTGATTGGCAACGAAGCCAAGGTGCAGATGCCGGAGATGATTGGGCGTCAGCCGGATGCGGTGATCGCCTGCGTCGGAGGAGGCTCCAATGCTATCGGCTTGTTCTATCCCTACATCGAAGAAAAAAACGTGCAGATCATTGGCGTAGAAGCGGGCGGTCACGGCATCGCCAGCGGACAGCATGCCGCACCGCTTACAGCGAACGCAAAAGTGGGTGTGCTGCATGGCAACAAGGTCTATCTGATGCAGGATGAGAACGGCCAGATCATCGAGACGCATTCCATCTCTGCCGGACTGGATTATCCAGGCGTTGGCCCCGAGCATTGCCTGTTGAAGGATCAGGGGCGTGCGCAATATGTCGCCATCAACGACGATGAAGCGCTGGCTGCTTTCGATGCGCTGTGCCATTTCGAAGGTATCATCCCCGCACTGGAATCCAGCCATGCTTTGGCACACGCGATGAAGATTGCACCAACGTTGAGTAAGGACAAAGTACTGTTGGTGAACCTCTCCGGTCGCGGCGACAAGGACATCAACACCGTGGCGCGCCTAAAAGGAATTACGTTGTGAGTCGTATCCAGATCACTTTCGATAAGCTCAAACAACAGAAGTGCAAGGCGCTCATACCTTTCTTCACGGCGGGTGATCCTACTCTATCACTCACCGTTCCACTGCTGCACACCTTGGTGGAGGCGGGTGCAGACGTGATCGAGTTGGGTGTACCGTTCTCCGATCCGATGGCGGACGGGCCGATCATCCAGCGCGCATCCGAGCGTGCGCTCAAACATCACGTCGGTTTGCATCACGTGCTGGATAGGGTCGCCGAATTCCGCCGCAGCAATACCGCAACGCCCATCGTGCTGATGGGCTATGGCAATCCAATCGAAGCGATGGGCTGGGAAATTTTTGCCAAGCGTTGCGCCGAAGTCGGTGTGGACGGTGTGCTGACCGTGGACTTCCCGCCGGAAGAGGGTCGCGAAGCGTTCGCGCATCTAACCAGACACGGCATCGATCCGATCTTCCTGCTCGCACCAACCAGCAGTGATGCGCGTGTGCAGCGTGTCGCCAAGCAAGCACGCGGTTATGTGTATTATGTATCGCTGAAAGGGGTCACTGGCGCGGGGCATTTGGATCTTTCTGCAATCGAACAGAAGATTCCGCATCTGCGTAAGTATATCAAGCTGCCCATTGGAGTGGGCTTCGGCATTCGCGATGCTGATACCGCGCTGGCAGTGGCCAAGTTGTGCGACGGGGTAGTGGTGGGCAGTCGCATCGTGCAGGAGATCGAAAACTCGAGTGAACAAAATGTCATCACCAATGTGAGCAAGCTGGTCAAGGAATTAAGGCGGGCTGTAGATAAGGCATAGGTGGGCATCACCCACAAGGGGTGCGACATGGTCGTAATGGGTTAAATCCCCAACAACGCACGCAGAGCCTATCTATACAGTTATCGCATAGATTTGAGGAGGACATACCATGGGCTGGTTTCAAAAATTATTACCGCCAAAAATCAAACGTCGCGTAGGTGAAGCCAAGAAGAACGTGCCGGAAGGTTTGTGGCACAAGTGCCCGTCCTGTCAGGCGGTACTGTATTACTCCGATCTGGAAAAGAACCTGAGCGTCTGCCCCAAGTGCAATCATCATCACCGCATTACGGCGCGCATCCGTCTTGATCTGCTGCTGGATGGCGAAGGCAGGTTTGAGATTGGTGCGGAAGTGTTGCCGGTGGATACACTCAAGTTCAAGGACAGCAGGAAGTATTCTGAGCGCCTGATCGCTTCCAAGCTCAGCACGGATGAAGACGATGCACTGGTGGTGATGCAGGGCAGCATCCACGCGCAACCGGTGGTGGTGGCGGCTTTCGAATTCAATTTCATGGGCGGCTCGATGGGTTCGGTGGTGGGCGAGCGTTTCGTGCGCGGCGTGCAAGTGGCGCTGGAGCAGAAATGCCCGTTCGTCTGCTTCGCCGCTAGCGGCGGTGCGCGTATGCAGGAAGGCCTGTTGTCGCTGATGCAGATGGCCAAGACCTGCGCCGCGCTGACCCAGCTGAGCCAGGAACAGTTGCCCTTCATCTCGGTGCTGACCGACCCGACCATGGGCGGCGTCTCCGCCAGCTTTGCCTTCATGGGCGACGTGGTGATCGCCGAACCCGGCGCGCTGATCGGCTTCGCCGGCGCGCGCGTGATCCAGCAGACGGTGCGCGAAACCCTGCCGGACGGTTTTCAGCGCGCGGAGTTTTTGCTCGACCACGGCGCGGTGGACATGATCATCGACCGGCGTGAGATGAAGAATCAACTGGCGACGCTGATTACCTTACTGACCAAGCAGTCGGCAGTGGCGGAGATTGAAGCGGCTTAACTGGTGATAGTTATGGCTGTCTTATTCGAAAAATTAGTACAACCCCAATTCCGAAATTCGGACGAGTTTAGCAAAGTAAATTTGATAGGCGATTTGCTCTATGAGCATTTATGTACGCCAGAAATTGGGCTGAAGCTTACAGAAGCAAATCAACCCGGCAATAGCAGCCACAAAGTACAGAGCACCTTTTTGGAATATGCGGAAAAGCTGGGGTTCGCCAGCGAAAAGAAAGGGCTTTTCAATAATTACGCCACCAGTGGATTGAGGCCTGATTACTACCTGAGAATAGAAAGTTCTGGAATCTTGTTGGAAGTGGAGCGAGGGAAAACCATAATGAATAAGGCGAATTCAGGAATGAAGTGCAATTTTGAGTAACGCAGGTCAGGTGGGCGGGATGCGGTAGCATCCATGCCTTTTTGACCAGCCAGTCGAAATTACACAAATGAACTACACACACCTCACCCGAGA
>JBAQWL010000306.1:0-2753 GCA_049298895.1 Gallionella sp. | reverse complement strand
GAGCTTGCCTAGTCAGCACGGGTAGCAAGCCTTCCCGTATCTTTTGCCATTGCTCACTGTTGGCATTGCGTTGGTCAACTTGTTCGAGCTTTTGCTTGACCAGATCGGTGTCCGGCTTCAACTTGAGTCGCTTGGCCTCTTTAAGCAACAGCACCTTGGTGATCAGCTTGTCTGCCACCTCTCGCTGCAACAATGCAATCTCTTCGTCTGGCGCCTTGCCGTGATAGAACCGGTTGCGGCTGGTCGAGGCGAACGCGGCATCGAACTCGCGTTGGCTGATGATAACGTCCCCCACCCGGGCGAATACAGGTGGCGTGCCGCTCGCCGCACTACTGTTTGCTGCACTTGCATCGGCGGCAAGCGCCTCAGCACCGAGCAATACTCCGATCGACAAGGCGGTCAACGCCAGCCGGATTTTGTTGTGGCTTAGTTTCAGCTTCACTGTTGGATACCTTTCATATTGAACTATAGGGGCCATATTGAATTTTAGGGTGCAGGTCACAGGCCTGCCGTTATTCTCATGCAGGGCTAGACCCACCTTTGCATTATCACGCACCTGCGATTGAAAATCCAGACAAAAAGTCCTTAAAATTCAGGCAAAAAAAAGCCAGACGTTTCCGTCTGGCCCGCCTTGCGGCGCGATGCTGCTTTGTTGCTTACTTATCGTGACACGCCAAACATACTGCGCTGCCGCCGTTGTTAGGCAAACGCAGGAAGGTGGAGTTATTGCTATGCGGGTCATGGCAGGTTGCACATTCCACTCTTGCTTCACCAGACAAGCCAGCGTTGTACAGCGGGAAGTCTGCCTTCGTTTTGGTGCCAGTCTGTACGCCAGCGCCGTTACTGTCAACGTAAAACACCGTTTGAGCACCTGCTGCGGCAGAAAATGCTGGGTGGAAGTCTTCGTTGGCATCTAGTTGAGTGCCGCCGTCATAAGCACCTGCATACTGCATGCTGATCGGGTGGTCATTCCTCAGGTCGGTGGACAGGTAAATCATCTCGCCTGAAACCTGGCTCATCATGTTGAACTCATAGAAGCCGCCGCAAACCGGCGTACCCGCTTCTACGCAGGTGCTGGCTGTTACGCCATTGGCAACATTATACACTGGGAGGGTATCATTAGGGCCAAGATACTCGGAGATGTTAACGTCACCAGTCGTGCCGCCGCCAGGTGTGTTGATCACGGTGTTCATAGCCTGCGTACCATCGTGGCAGGACAGGCAAGCCAGCGAAACGCCACCAGGCTGATTGTCAGCGCCATCGAAAGACGAGGTGCCCAGGGAGGCGTAGGTTTGGTAAGTGTTGGAGGTCAAAGTACGGTTCCACAAGGGTACTGCCGCGGTAGAATCGGCTCCGTGTGGTGTATGGCAGAACACGCAGATTTCAGTCGTTGCGGTCGTGAAGTTGAAGCCCAGTGAAGGACCGTGTGCGCCGGAACCGTTAAAACTTCCGCCCAAGTTGTGCTTGGTGGAGGAGATACCAGCCATCGCGACACCACTCATCGATACGAGCGTCAGACCGAGAGCTAATTTAGCAATTGATGTTTTCATTATGTACATCCTTATTTAAGGTTGGGAAAGATACTACTTGCTGCTTTACGTCCTACTAACTTGTTACACCGGCCCTGTTACCCAGGTTTGCCGACGCCCCTGAAATAAAGCACATAGCGTGCCAGAGATTTAAGTCGTTGTTTTATCGTAAAGGGTATGCCAATCTAAAGTTAATATTCCTGTAATTAGGAAATTCTGCTGCTTAACTTCTTGATTACGGGATTCCACGGTTGTGGAATTTAGCAATTACTGGGCTGGCTTTTTTCGTGCTCACTTCACTTCGAAGCTTTAGTGTGCTTTTCAGTGTGCTTTTCGTGCTCACGAAGGGCAAAAATAACACAGGATCGGCGGCGTGGCAAATTCCGGCCTTAGTCACAGCCTATGGGTTGCCAGATCAGCAGCCTGTCGTAGCGGGGCATTTGCCGTCAGTGTCAGGCATGAGCACAGGCATCTCCGTTTGAAGTATTAGATCAAGTGTCATTTCTCAAAATTATTGTCAGCTTCAGGATTTGTAGAACGCTATTTAAAGCTGGAGCCCCGGCCATGAGGCGTTTTTTCACTCAAGCAACCAAGATCTAAGCGGAAAAATTGTTGTTGCCATGAGCCATGCGATAAAAACTGCCGGCTGGGGATATCAGTATGCTGAACATGCTGACCCCGTGCAGCTTGCCGGCCGATAGGGGTGAGGGTTGGAATGCTGCCGCGCACACAGGTCTCGGAGTCGTGCGGCTCTCGCGGTAAAAGGGTTGCGCGAAAGCCGTTTTACCTGAATACAGGATGGGGAACCCTGGACAGAAAACCTTGGAACATAAAACCCACGGTTCCCTAAAAGATCCATATATTAAGTCGGTGATGCCCCTCAACATGCGCTTTCCAATACCCGGTCAAGTTAATATATATAACTGCCTGGGTAACTTTGCCGGGCGCTACGGAGCTTTGGTGTGGGATTGTGCGCGAACGGCCGCAGTCCAGCCGGGCAATATCGTATCAAGTTCTGCTTACCGGGATTTGGTTTGGTATCCTTTCAGTCCGAGACTATAATCTGCTGGTTACAAAGTCGACCCTGTCAATGCCCGTACTACCTAATCGGAAAAAAGATGCCATGAAAGCCCGCAGCATGTTTCTCAAGCCATATATTCTGTCAGGCTTACTACTGCTAGCCGTGATCACGCTATACGTCGGAGCGATGTCCGCCCCGTTCGT
>JBAQWL010000305.1:0-9662 GCA_049298895.1 Gallionella sp. | reverse complement strand
TTCCAGCTCTGGTGGCTCGATTGCAACAGTCAGACCCCAACCAAAACGGGACACCAAGCGACTTTCCAATCCTGTTATCTCTTTTGGGAAGGTGTCGCTGGTTAAAATAACTTGTTTGTGTGAATCGACCAAGGTATTAAAGGCGTAAAAAAACTCTTCTTGAGTTTTAGCTTTCCCGGCAAAAAACTGAATATCATCAATCAACAAGACATCGAGAGAGTTGTAAAATTGTTTGAACTCCTCGAATTTATTTGTTTGGTATGCGCGCACCACATCAGCGACATACCTTTCGGCATGCATGTAGCAAATCTTCATTTGCTTGTTGTTAAGCCGAATCTGGTTGCCTATTGCTTGTAGTAAATGAGTTTTACCCAATCCTACCCCACCATAAATGAATAATGGGTTGTAAGAAATTCCGGGTAACTCAGAGACTTGAGTGGCAGCTGCAAAGGCTAGTTGGTTTGCTTTCCCAATAACAAAATTATCGTAGGTAAGATTAGAATTGAGTTTCCCGTAGCCACGAAAAGTGGTTTCAACCTTGGGTCGGTCCTCGATTCGAGGATTTGTTTTAATGGGTGGTTGCAGTGCGAGTGGTTTATTTACCGTTAAAGACTCAAGAACACGAAATTCAAACGAAGGAACCTTGGAATTTGCTAATTCGGCCTGACGACTAATTTCAGGTAAAAATCGTTCTTGCACTAGCTTTAAAGTAAAACTATTGGGGGCGGTAAGTACCAGCGAGCCATTCTCACTTTTTAGCAGCAGCGGCTTTATCCAAGAGTTGTATTGCTGTGGCGGCAAGCTCTTTTCGAACGAGCGTAGGCATGTATCCCAGAAAGAAATGTCCTGCATGGTTGTGTGAGATGAAGTGGGTTCTAACGACAGAAATAGTCGTTCTATTCTACACGGCAAACCAGAACTTATCCACAGGTAAGGGAGTAAAATTGACTTGACACTCCTGCCTTAACGCTTTGTAATAGCGTGTTTTACGATTTACCGAGGATATAGAACATGAAACGCACCTACCAACCTTCAGTAACCAAAAGAAAACGCACTCATGGCTTTTTGGTGCGCATGAAAACGCGAGCAGGCCGCGCTGTTATCAGGGCTCGTCGTGCCAAGGGACGTGCAAGACTCGCGGTCTAGTATCGCTGCTGAATTTACCCATGAGTACCGCCTGTTGCGCAAAGACAACTTTGACCGCGTTTTGCAAGCCGAACTTATCACGGGCGAATGCTACAGGATTTTTTTTGCTCTGAATGTTAAGCGAAATGCTAGGCTTGGAATAATTGCAAGTAAAAGGATGTTCCCCCGCGCCGTAGACCGAAACCGCGTCAAAAGAGAAATCAGGGAAGCGTTTAGGCAGCACAGCATTAAAACTCAACGAATTGATGTGGTGGTGTTGGTAAGACGCGCCGACTTACTAAAGCTTGCTGTGAAAAGCGATGATTTGGAAAAATTATTTAGCCAAGTAGGAAGCCTATGCGCAAGCTCATTATCAAGTTGATACATGGTTATCAATACCTGATTAGTCCGCTTAGCCCACCGACTTGCAGATTTACCCCCAGCTGTTCTCATTACGCCTGTGCGGTTCTGGCGAAACACGGTGTAGTAAAAGGGGGTTGGCTTAGCGCCAAGCGATTGCTGCGCTGCAACCCATGGAATCCTGGTGGCTACGATCCTGCACCCTAAACTTTAGGCTTGATTATGGACTTACAGAGACTGTTTTTGTTTTTGATCTTTTCTTTTTCCCTGGTTTTGGTTTGGGATGGATGGCAGCGCTATCAATATCCAGAGCGGTATGTTCAGCAAAGCACAACAACCAACCAGGATTTGCCAACGCCGCAAACTACACTTCCTGCCAACGCCGGACAAGTCGCCCCATCCGGCACGGGGCAGAGGACCATAGCACCTCAGCCCGTCAGCCGACCAACAGAAAAAATAATACTGGTTCGAACCGACTTCCTTGAAGCGGAAATTAGTAGCATTGGTGGAGATATTAGACATCTGGCTTTGCTTAGGCATCCTGACGGGGAGGATAAGACCAAACCTTTAGTGCTTTTTCATCGCGGTGAAGGCACGCATAACTATGTGGCGCAAAGTGGCTTACTGGGTGAGGGACTACCTAACCACACCAGCTCTTTTAATTCTGAACAGAACCAGTACGAGCTATCTGGAAATGCCAAGCAGGTTCAAGTACGCCTGAAAGCTGTGGATAACCCAGCGCTGAGCACGACCAAAGTAATTACTTTCCACAAGGGTAGTTATTTGATCGATATAGCTTACGAACTGGAAAATACTGGCAAACAGCCAGTAACGGCAAGCAGCTATTTTCAGCTGGTTCGGGATAGTGTCAAGCCACAAGGCAGTTCAAAACTTTTGCCTACTTATACTGGTGCGGCGGTCTATTCGGATCAAGAAAAGTTCCAAAAAGTCGAGTTCTCGGCGATTGAAAAGGGCAATGCGGGTTTTCCAAAATTAGCCAATGACGGCTGGATTGGGATACTACAGCACTATTTTGTTGCGGCTTGGCTGCCAGGGGAAAAAACCAGCCGTGAGAATTTTATGCGCAAGCTGGAAGGAGACGTGTATTCGACAGGTGTTATTTTACCCGCGCAAACCGTAGCTCCTGGACAGAATGTGGTGTTGAGTTCCACTCTTTACGCTGGTCCAGCCCGAACGAATCTCGATAAAATTGCCCCTGGTTTGGGGTTGACGGTCGATTATGGTTGGTTGACCATTCTCTCCACTCCATTATTTTGGGTCATGTCGCTGTTTTATGAATGGACGCAAAACTGGGGTGTAGCCATCATATTGCTGACCTTTCTGATCAAGCTATTGTTTTTCCCCCTTTCGGCGGCCAGCTATCGCTCAATGGCAAAGATGCGCCTGGTCGCACCCAAGCTGGAGAAAATCAAACTGCAACATGCCAAGGATCGCGAACAATTGAATCGCGCGATGATGGAGTTGTACAAGGCCGAAAAGATCAACCCCTTAGGAGGGTGTTTGCCGGTGTTGATCCAAATCCCGGTGTTCATAGCGTTGTATTGGGCAATTCTGGCCAGCGTCGAATTGCGCTACGCGCCATTTTTCGGCTGGATAAACGATTTGTCGGCAGTGGATCCGTATTACATCCTGCCGCTGATCATGGGTGCGAGCATGGTCATCCAGATGCGCCTTAACCCGAAGCCGCCGGATCCTTTGCAAGCCAAAGTGATGCAAATCATGCCAATTGCCTTTAGTGTAATGTTCTTTTTCTTCCCCGCTGGTCTGGTGTTGTATTCCATCGTGAACAACGTCCTGTCCATCGCTCAGCAGTGGTTTATCACCCGGGCTGCAGAAGCCGAGAACAAAGGTGTCGCTGCCAAACGTTGATACTATTGCCGCCATTGCCTCTGCGCAAGGGCGCGGCGGGGTGGGGGTAATACGGGTTTCAGGGCGTAACATCGAGGCGCTGACCCGCGGGATCCTGGGCAAACTTCCCACTGCACGGCGGGCCAGCTACAGCAACTTTCTGGACGCGAACGGCGATATCCTGGATCAGGGTATCGCCTTGTACTTTCCTGCACCTCATTCCTATACCGGCGAGCATGTGATTGAATTGCAAGGTCACGGCGGCTCCGCCGTGCTGCAAATGCTTTTGCAGCGCTGTCTTGATCTGGGCGCACGGCTGGCTCAACCAGGAGAATTCACGCGTCGTGCCTTTCTAAATGGCAAGCTCGATCTGGCTCAGGCGGAAAGCGTTGCGGATCTGATCGAAGCAAACAGTAGCGAGGCCGCACGCAGTGCGATGCGTTCGTTGCGCGGAGAGTTTTCCAATGCTATCCATAGGCTGGTCGATGAACTGATTCACTTGCGCATGCTGGTCGAGGCGATGCTGGATTTCCCGGAAGAAGAAGCGGCGGACGACGATATCGAACGACGCGATACGCTGCTGAACAATCTTCAGTTGAGCTTGCAACATACGCTGGATACCGCAAAACAGGGCAGCCTGCTCCGCGAAGGCGCGCATGTGGTCATTGCCGGACAGCCGAATGTCGGCAAGTCCAGCCTATTGAATAGACTGGCCGGAGAGGAACTGGCCTTAGTCAGCGCGATTCCAGGGACTACTCGCGACGTCATCCGCCAGGCCATCCAGATTCGAGGCGTGCCATTGCATATCATGGATACGGCGGGCTTGCGCGCGTCCCAGGAAGAGGTAGAGAGCATGGGTATCGCGCTGACTCACCAGACTTTGCTCCGCGCCGATTTGATCCTGCTGTTACTGGATGCAAGCCGGGGCATGACAGCACAGGATAAGGCGATAGTTGAGGGTTTGCCTGCGGAGATACCGCGGCTGCTGGTGTTGAACAAGATCGACCTGCTGCAGGGAAAAGCCCCCGATTTGCAGGGGAACGGCGCATTTGTGGGGGTGTCCGCCAAAACCAGCGAGGGGATAGAAGAATTGCGCGGCAAGTTGCTGGAAGCGGTCGGCTGGCGTCCTCAGGAGAGTGGTGCATTCATGGCGCGGGAACGCCACTTGCGTTCCTTGACCCTGGCGCACAGCCATCTGATCCAAGCCCGTACAGTATTGACCAGCGCGGAATTGTTCGCGGAAGAGTTGCGCATTGCGCAGCGCGCGCTTAATGAAATCACCGGGGAATTCACTTCGGATGATTTGCTGGGCGAGATTTTCAGCCGTTTCTGCATCGGAAAATAGCCGGCATTGTTTCACGTGAAACATGATGTTTGGGGCTCCGGAACATACCCCGATTGTTTCACGTGAAACAACGCGTTTGGGATTCTGGATGCGCTGAGGTATGATGCGCGTCCTTACAAAAACAGCGTCAATATGAACTTTCCAGATGTATTCGATGCGATAGTGGTGGGTGGAGGACATGCCGGTACAGAGGCGGCCCTGGCTTGCGCGCGCGCGGGTTGCAAGACCCTGCTGTTCAGCCACAACATCGAAACACTGGGACAGATGTCCTGCAATCCGTCCATCGGCGGGATAGGCAAAGGACATTTGGTCAAAGAAGTGGACGCGCTCGGCGGCGCAATGGCGGCCGCTATTGACGAAAGTGGCATCCAGTTCCGCATCTTGAATTCCAGCAAAGGCCCGGCGGTGCGTGCCACGCGCGCGCAGGCTGACCGTCTGCTCTACAAACAAGCCATCCGAACCCGACTGGAAAACCAGTCCAACCTCTGGTTGTTCCAGCAGGCGGTGGACGATTTGCTGGTCGAACAGGACCGGGTGAGCGGGGTGGTGACACAGCTTGGCTTACGTTTCAGTGCGAAAGCTGTGGTGCTGACCACGGGCACATTCCTGTCCGGACTGATTCATGTCGGCCAGTCAAATTATCAGGCAGGTCGCGCCGGCGACCCGCCATCGATCAGTCTGGCACATCGCTTGCGCGAGCTGAACCTTCCGGTGGGGCGGCTGAAGACCGGCACACCGCCGCGCATCGATGGCCGTACCATCGATTATTCTGTCCTGCAGGAGCAGCCGGGCGACGACCCTGTGCCGGTGTTCTCGTTCATGGGCAATGCAACGCAGCACCCCAAGCAATTGCCCTGTTGGATCACCGAGACCAACCAGCTCACGCATGACATCATTCGCGGCGGACTGGATCGCTCCCCACTGTTCACAGGCGTGATCGAGGGTGTGGGTCCGCGCTACTGTCCGTCCATCGAAGACAAGATCACGCGCTTTGCCGACAAGTCCTCGCATCAGATATTCCTGGAGCCTGAGGGATTGACCACCCACGAGGTTTATCCCAACGGCATTTCCACCAGCCTACCGTTCGATGTGCAATTGGACTTGGTGCGTTCCATCAGGGGGCTGGAAAACGCACATATCCTGCGTCCCGGCTATGCGATCGAATATGACTATTTCAATCCCTGCGGTCTGAAGAGCTCGCTGGAAACCAAGGCGATCCAGGGATTGTTCTTCGCCGGGCAAATCAATGGTACCACTGGTTACGAAGAGGCCGCAGCTCAAGGACTGTTGGCTGGGCTCAACGCGGCACTGCAAGTGCGCGAACAAGAGTCTTGGTGTCCGCGCCGCGACCAAGCCTACCTGGGCGTACTGGTAGATGATTTGATCACCCAGGGGGTTTCCGAACCGTATCGCATGTTCACCAGCCGGGCTGAGTATCGTTTGCAATTGCGCGAAGACAACGCGGATTTAAGACTAACGGAAATTGGCCGCAGGCTGGGCATCGTGGATGACGCGCGCTGGCAGGTGTTCGAGCAAAAGCGCGAAGCTATCGCCCGCGAGCAGGAGCGGCTGCGCAACACTTGGGTGAACCCGCGCAACTTGCCTGAAGAAGATGCAGTGCGCGTGTTGGGCAAACCTATCGAACACGAATATGCGCTGCTTGAGTTGTTGCGCCGCCCGGACGTGAGCTATGCCAACCTGATGACCTTGCCCGGTGCGGGTGTTGGGGTGGACGATGCAAAAGTCGCCGAGCAGGTAGAGACTCAAGCAAAATATCACGGTTACATCGAGCGGCAACATGAAGAGATCTGGCGCAATGATCAATATGAAGCATTGGCCCTGCCGAGCGATATGGACTATCGCGAAGTGCGTGGACTATCCATCGAAGTGCAACAAAAGCTCAATCAGCACAAGCCTGAAACTCTAGGGCAGGCAGCAAGAGTTTCCGGTATTACCCCTGCAGCCATCTCGCTGTTGTTGGTACACCTGAAGCGTGGCTTCCGCGTCAGCCAGCAGGATAAAATGCGCGCGTGAGTAATAGCGAAGAATTACAACGTGGCATCACTCATTTGAGAATTGCGCTGAGCGCGGAAGCGCAACACAGACTGCTAGAATATGTGGCGTTGCTGCACAAGTGGAACAAAGTCTACAACTTGACGGCGATCCGCGACCCGCACCAGATGGTGAGCAGTCACTTACTTGATAGCCTAGCCGTAATCCCACATTTGTGGGCAGGACGGTGGTTAGATGTGGGGTGTGGAGCGGGTTTGCCGGGGGTGGTATTGGCGGTCGCACAGCCGGACTGGCAGTTCACCCTGTTGGATAGCAACAGCAAAAAAACCAGTTTTGTGCAGCAGGCGATTATCGAATTGGGATTGCGTAATATTGATGTTCATTGCGCACGCGCTGAAGAGTGGCAGACTATGGAGCGATTCGATGGAATCATTTCACGCGCCTTTACCGGGTTGGGTGAATTCATAAGTAAAACACGTCATTTAATGGCTCCGCATGGACGCTGGGCGGCGATGAAGGGTATTGTGGAACAGGAACTGGCAAGTGTGCCGGACGAATGCCGGTTAGAAAGCGTCATTCAATTACAGGTGCCGGGTTTGCACGCGACACGTAGTCTGGTCGTTGCAACATGCCCAATGATTGGGTCGTATGAAAAAGGAAATGTAAGGACATGACGAAAATTTTAGCCATCACCAACCAAAAGGGCGGTGTGGGCAAAACCACCACCACCGTGAATCTGGCAGCTAGCTTAGCAGCGGCTAAACAGCGCGTTTTGCTGATCGATCTTGATCCACAGGGCAACGCCACCATGGGGAGCGGCATAGACAAGCGTGATTTGCAGGCCAGCGTCTACGAAGTATTGTTGGGCAGCAAATCGATAGTTGAAGTGCGCATACATTCGGAAGCCGGAAAATATGACCTGCTGCCAGCCAACCGGGATTTGGCCGGTGCTGAAATCGAATTGGTGGATGTGCCCTACCGCGAGACGCGGTTAAGAGATGCAGTGCAATTGATTGCCCCGGAGTATGACTTTGTGCTCATTGATTGTCCCCCGGCCCTGAATTTGCTGACCCTGAATGGCTTGTGTGCAGCCAAGTCGGTGATGATCCCGATGCAATGCGAATACTATGCGCTGGAAGGACTGAGCGATCTGGTGAACACTATCCGAAAAGTGCGCGTCAGTTTGAATCCTGAGTTGGAAATCGAAGGATTGCTGCGCACCATGTTCGATCCACGCAACTCGTTGGCACTACAGGTCTCGGAACAATTACTTGAACATTTCGGCGACAAAGTCTATCGCACCATGATTCCGCGCAATGTACGTCTGGCGGAAGCGCCTAGCTATGGCGTGCCGGCCCTGTATCACGACAAATTATCAAAAGGAACGCAGGCATATCTGGCTTTAGCCGGAGAGTTATTGAATAACGCGGCACTATCTACCGCAACGGGATAGAGGTATCTAAAGATGGCGAAATTGAACAAAGGACTGGGACGTGGTCTGGATGCGTTGTTGTCAGGTGGAAAGAACGAGAAAGACGAGGTGATGCGTGAACTGAATGTTGCGCAGATGAAACCCGGCAAATATCAGCCGCGTTCGCATATGGATGAAGCATCGCTGAATGACCTTGCAGCTTCGATCAAAGCACAGGGGATCATGCAGCCGATACTGGTGCGGAAACTTGCCGATAGCAGCTATGAAATTATCGCCGGGGAAAGACGCTGGCGCGCCGCGCAGTTGGCGGGATTGAGCCATGTCCCGGTGCTGGTGCGCAGCGTGCCTGACAATGCGGCATTGGCGATGGCTCTGATCGAAAACATCCAGCGTGAAAACCTGAATCCGCTAGAGGAAGCGTTAGGCTTACAACGATTGATAGACGAATTCAAAATGACCCATCAAATCGCTGCGGAAGCAGTGGGCCGCTCCCGCAGCGCGGCCAGCAATCTATTGCGTTTGTTAAAGCTACCCAAGGCCGTGCAGGATATGTTGATGGTGAACAAGATAGACATGGGTCATGCCCGCGCCTTGTTGAGCTTAGAAGGGGCGCAACAAATTGCTGCCGCAAATAAAATCGCGCTGGAACAATTGTCCGTTCGTGAGGCAGAAAATTTGGTTCAGGGACTAATCAATCCGGTAGGGAAAACGGTGCGCAAACATAAAAAGCCAAGCCGGGATGTGCTGCGACTGCAGGAAGAGTTGTCTCAGAGTATGGGTACCAATGTGGTTATCAAGCCCGGAAAAGGCGGGGCAGGAAAGCTGATTATCGATTATTCCAGCCATGATTATCTGGATAGCTTGATCACCAATTTGCAAAAAATTATGGCCTAGAGGACTTGACTTAGGTTAGGGTAATCAAAGACAATGCGCGGCCTTCGGATATCCGTAAGCACGGAAGTTCCTATAGGGTGCTTGGATGGAAGATATACGAACAAAAATGAGCCGAGCCTTTAAGAGCGCGGCACACTGGCAAATAATCTCGACTCTGATACTGGCCTTCGCAGCATTAATCCTAGTGGGAGTACATGCGGCAGCCTCCGCGTTCATGGGTGGGGCTGTGGCCTTGATAGGCTGCTATGCCGGGGTGGTGACGACGCGAAGTCGTGCCACATCCCCAGGTGCAATATTGATCGCTTTGCTGAGGGCAGAGGCAATTAAGGTTGCCATGATTGCCCTGCTATTACTATTGGTATTTAAGCTATACAAGGGCTTGGTACCGCTGGCTCTAATAAGTGGGTTAGCAGTTGCTGTGCTGATATCAGGCGCGGGGTTGCGAACCTTGGAAAATGAAAATAAATAAGTGGGTTTTTGAATGTCAACCGAACACGCGTTAACACCCTCAAGTTACATCACGCATCACCTCACCTTTAATACGCGATCTGTCGGCGGCGGATTCTGGACGCTGAACGTGGATACCTTAGTTGTGTCGGCTTTGCTGGGGATGATCACGTTCGG
>JBAQWL010000304.1:0-10177 GCA_049298895.1 Gallionella sp. | reverse complement strand
CCCCCCCCCCCCCCCCCCCGAAACAGCGGATTTTTTCTACCGCTACACTCGGGTGCCCGGCCAATAGGTCTTCGGAAGTTCTTTGGCCCATGCCAAGCTGACCATGAAAGCCCCACTCCCGCCCAACGAAGCCCGGCGCCTTGAGACCCTGCGCAGCTACGACGTGCTTGACTCGCCGCCGGAGTTGGGCTTCGACGACCTGACGCTGCTTGCCACGCAGATTTTCCAGGTGCCCATCGCAGTGATTACGCTGGTTGACGAAAGCCGGCAGTGGTTCAAATCGGTAATCGGTCTGAATGCTACAGAAACTCCTCGCGACCTTGCCTTTTGCGCGCACGCCATTTTGAATCCGGACGAGGTGCTGGAAGTGTGCGACGCACAGCTCGACCCGCGCTTCGCCGACAATCCCCTCGTCACCGCCGACCCGCACATTCGCTTCTACGCCGGCGCACCGTTGGTCGCGCCTGACGGTGTTGCGCTGGGGACACTCTGCGTGATCGACCGCGTGCCGCGCGAGCTGAACGTCGAGCAGAAAACCGCCCTGCGCGCCCTGAGCCGCACCGTGATCGCGCAGCTCGAGCTGCGCCGCATCCTTACCGCGCATTGCCGGGTGGAGCAGCAGTTGCAGTCGCTCAATGCCTCGCTCGAGCAGCAGGTCGAGGCGCGCACTGCCGAACTGCAGGTGAAAATGGAAATGCTGCGCGATATTGGGCAAGGCTTTAGAGAGGCCCAGAAAATTGCCCATATCGGGAGTTGGGACTATAACCTGGCAACAGGGAAGCTTACATGGACTGATGAGTTATATCGTATTTACGGGGTCTCTCCCCAGACATTTACGCCAAGTATTGATGCCCTTATCAACATGACACTTCCCGATGACCGATCTGCTTTGCAGGCGTGGATAGAGGCATGTGCTTCAGGACAAAAGATGTCAGCGTTGGAATTTGGTTGTGTCTGGCCTGATGGCACGATTCATTATATTAGCGGTCAGGGCGCGCTGATATTGGAAGCCGAGGGCATGCCTGGCCATACTGCAGGAACTGCGCAGGACATCACCGAGCGCAAGAAAATGCAAGAGGAATTGCGAGAAGAGCGTTATTTCCTCACCGCCCTGCTGGACAACATTGAGGAAGCAATGGTGTCTTGCGATGCTCAGGGGAAACTGATCCGTTTCAACCAGGCTGCCCAACGCCTGCACGGTCTGCCTGCGAAGCCGATTTATCCCGAACAGTGGGCCGAGTACTACGACCTGTATCAGCCCGACGGAATAACCTTGCTCTGCAGAGAAGAAATCCCACTGTTCCGTGCGCTCCAAGGCGAACATGTCCGCAATGTCGAGATGGTGGTGGCCCCAAAAAACGGTTTACCTCGCTTCTTGGTGGCTAGCGGCCAACCACTGTTCAACTCCTCAGGTCGAATCACCGGCGCGGTCGTAACCATGCACGACATCACCGAGCGCAAGCTAGCCGAGAACACTTTACTGGAGAGTAAGAATTTGCTCATTGCTGAGATCGAGCATCGCGCCAAGACCGAGCAGTCCATCCGGCAAGTTGCCGCTGCCGTTTCGTTCGAGACCGGCGCAGCTTTCCTGCAACAGCTGGTAGCGGAGCTGGCCAAATTGTTCGGTTTCGACTATGCCTTTATCGGGGTGCTTGATGATAATCAGCCACAGACCATTAACACACTGTCGGTTTACGCACATGGGAAGCACGTCGATAACATGAGTTATTCGCTGTTGCACACACCCTGTGCCAATGTGGTTGGCCGACAGACCTGCTCGTACCCGGAGCAGGTGCGTCAGCAATTTCCAGATGACCAGTTATTGCAGGACATGGGGGTAGAAAGCTATATCGGCTCACCCCTGTTTGATGCCGCTGGCCAATCGTTGGGGCTGATTGTCGTACTCGACGGGAAACCCATGACGGATACTGCGATGGTGACAGTAATCCTGGATATTTTCGCGGTGCGTGCCGCCTCCGAGCTCCAGCGCTTGCGTGACGAACAGCAGCTTCGCATTGCCGCCACCGCCTTCGAGTCGCAAGAATGCATGATGATTACCGATGCCAACCAGGTCATCCTGCGGGTCAACCAGGCATTTACCGAAAGTACCGGCTATACGGCCGAAGAAGCCCTGGGCCAGACACCGCGCCTGCTCAAGTCTGGCCGCCACAACGCGGAGTTCTACCGCGCGATGTGGGAGAGCATTCAACGCACCGGAACCTGGCAGGGAGAAATCTGGGATAAACGTAAAAATGGTGAGGTTTATCCCAAATGGCTCACCATCAGCGCCGTCAAAGGGGGCGACGGAGCCGTCACCCATTATGTCAGTTCACACTTCGATATTTCGAAACGCAAGGCAGCAGAGGAACAGATCCAGCATCTGGCGTTCTACGATCCACTCACGCTCCTGCCTAACCGGCGGCTGCTCATGGATCGGCTCCAGCAGGCATTGGCTTCCAGTGCACGCATTGACAGAGTAGGGGCGCTGTTGTTTCTTGATCTGGACGATTTCAAAACCCTCAACGACACCCTTGGCCATGAAATCGGGGACTTGCTGTTGCAGCAGGTGGCGCAACGCCTAACGTCCTGCGTGCGCGACGGCGATACGGTGGCGCGTCTGGGCGGTGACGAGTTCGTGGTGGTGCTGGAAGTACTGAGCCAAGACTCTCTGGATGCTGTGGCACAGGCGGAAGCCATTGGGGAGA
The DNA here is from genome assembly GCA_049298895.1 of Gallionella sp. Lineage (GTDB taxonomy): Bacteria > Pseudomonadota > Gammaproteobacteria > Burkholderiales > Gallionellaceae > Gallionella. Next base: position 7,472 of record JBAQWL010000304.1, on the reverse strand, counting down.
AGATTCGCGCTACGCTCAACCAGCCTTTCCAGCTTGCCACGCACGAATATCGCAGTGCCGCCAGCATCGGTGCCACCCTGTTCAGCGGCCACCAAGCGTCGATAGAAGAGTTGATGAAACAAGCCGACATCGCCATGTATCAGGCCAAGAAAGTCGGCCGCAATACCCTGCGCTTCTTCGACCCGAAAATGCAGGAAATTGTCGACAGCCACGCAGCGCTTGAAAACGATCTACGCGAAGCACTTGAACAGCAACAATTCCAGTTGTATTACCAAATTCAGGTCGACAGTTCGTACCGCCCCCTGGGCGCGGAGGCATTGATCCGCTGGCTGCACCCCGAACGGGGTTTAGTGCCTCCCCTGGAATTCATTCCACTGGCTGAAGAAACCGGGCTGATCCTGCCCATCGGTCTATGGGTGCTGGAGACGGCCTGCGCCCAGATCAAGGCATGGCAGCAAAATGCACTCACCCGTGACCTGGTGCTGGCGGTGAACGTGAGCGCCAGGCAATTCCGCCAGGCTGACTTCGTGGCCCAAGTGCAGGCGGTCGTGCAACACCATGCTGTCCCCCCTGCGTTGCTCAAGCTGGAGCTCACCGAAAGCATGCTGGTGGAGGATATCGAAGCCACCATTGCAACCATGAGCGCATTGAGCAAAATCGGCATCCAGTTCTCACTGGACGATTTCGGTACCGGTTATTCATCCTTGCAATACCTCAAGCGGCTGCCGCTCGATCAGCTCAAGATCGACCGATCGTTCGTGCGTGATATAGCCACAGATGGCAACGATAAAGCGATTGTGCGCACCATCATTGCCATGGCAAAAAGCTTGAATTTTGATGTCATTGCCGAAGGGGTGGAGACGGAAGCGCAACGACAACTCCTCTTGGGCAAAGGCTGCACTCACTACCAAGGCTATCTGTTCGGGAAACCAGTACCGATAGCGCAGTTTGAGGTGGGGCTGAAGCAGGGTTGATCGTCCTCTTTCTGGAATCTCGAATGAACGCAACGAAGCGGTAGCCGACGTTAAATAAAACTCCAATCTTGATCTGGAAGCAAACTCACAAACATTCCGATAGTACCCAAGTGATATAATCCGCACCCCTTTGAAGGTGCCGTTTCATGTCTGCCGTTTTGAATTTCAAAACCCATTTGTCCGAATTGTTCGCGCAGGCCTTGCGCGAGGTCGCTCCAGAACTTGCAAAAAGAGGTGTGACACAAACCGAGATCCTGATTGAGCGCCCCAAGCAAGCGTCGCATGGTGATTATGCCTGCAGCCTGGCGATGCAGCTTGCCAAGCCGCTGCACAAATCTCCGCGCGAGATTGCGCACGCCTTGATTGCTGCGTTGCCTGCTTCTGAAGTGGTGGAGAAGGTGGAAATCGCCGGGGCGGGTTTCATCAATGTGTTCATTACCACTGCCGCGAAACAAATGGTGGTCAGGCATGTGTTGCAGGCTGCGGGGGACTATGGCCGCGTATCTTTGGGTGCGGGACGCAAGGTGCAGGTGGAATTCGTCTCGGCCAATCCGACCGGCCCGTTGCACGTCGGGCATGGGCGCGGTGCAGCCTATGGCGCGAGCTTGGCGAATGTGCTGGATGCAGCGGGATACAAGGTATCGCGCGAATACTATGTGAACGATGCCGGGCGGCAGATGGACATACTCGCGCTGTCCACCTGGCTGCGCTATCTGGAGTTGCACGGCGCAAAGCTGGTCTTTCTTGGCAATGCCTATCAGGGCGGTTATGTGCGCGACATGGCGCAACAGGTGAAAGCCGCGCATGGCGCGAAATACCTGCGCACCGCGGATGAAATAATGCACGGCGTGCCGCCGCTGCCGGATGCGGCGCGCGATGACAAGGAAGCGGCGCAAGAACGCGATGCGCATCTCGACGCTCTGATATCAAACTGCAAAAAATTGTTGGGTGAGGATTATGCCTACATCCACAACCACGCACTGACTGAGCAACTGGGCGATTGCCGCAACGATCTGGCCGAGTTCGGCGTGCATTTCGACGAGTGGTTCTCCGAGCAATCGTTATTCGACAATGGTTCGGTGGCGCGCGTGGTGGAGACGCTGAAACGCAACAAGCATCTGTATCAGCAGGATGGTGCGTGGTGGTTCCGTTCCACCGAATTCGGCGATGAGAAGGATCGCGTAGTACAGCGCGACAACGGGCTGTATACCTACTTCGCTTCCGATATCGCCTATCACTTGAACAAGTACGAGCGCGGTTTCGATCGTATCATCAACGTGTGGGGTGCCGATCATCACGGCTACATCCAGCGCGTCAACGGCGCGCTCAAGGCGCTAGGGCTGGACAGCGACAGGCTGACCGTCGCGCTGGTGCAATTTGCGGTGCTGTTTCGCAATGGAGAAAAGGAGGCAATGTCCACGCGCAGCGGCGAGTTTGTTACCCTGCGTGATCTGCGCAACGAGGTTGGCAATGACGCGACGCGCTTTTTTTATGTAATGCGCAAGAGCGATCAGCATCTGGACTTCGATCTGGATCTGGCAAAATCACAGAACAACGAAAATCCGGTGTATTACGTGCAATATGCCCATGCCCGTGTACACAGCGTGTTAGCGCAATGGGATGGCGAGCGAACGAGCCTGCTTGATGCGAATGTTGGATTGCTGGATAGCGATTATGAAAAGACGTTGCTGCAACAGCTGATCGATTATCCACAGGTGATCGAAACTGCCGCACAAGACCTTGCGCCGCATCTGATTGCTTTTTACCTGAAGGGTTTGGCAGCCGATTTCCATAGCTACTATAATGCCTCTCGGTTTCTGGTCGAGGACAGGGCGGTCACGTTGGCGAGACTTGCATTGATAGCTGCAACAGCACAAGTGGCGCGTAATGGCCTGAGCCTGCTGGGCGTAACAGCGCCGGAAAAAATGTAGCGGCAAGCATGTTAATGAATAATTTTTAATGAAATGGAATAAATGAATATGGGCAGTAACACAGGTAACAGATCCACTTCGCCGCGAAAAAATGGAAATCCATTACTGGCAGGCATTCTCGTTGGGTTGGTGCTAGGTGTGTGCATCGCTTCCGGATTGGCTTGGTACCTGATGAAATCTCCCAGCCCCTTTTTACCTAAGGACCTGCTAAGGGACATGAAGCCGATAGCGGATGTAGAGCAACCCACCCCCGCACCGGATGCAAGTACGGACAGCGGCAAGCCACGCTTCGAGTTCTATAAGGTGCTGACCGATAAGCAGGATAAAGCGATTGTCACACCGGCTAGACCGGCTGAAAAACCCAAGGGAACAGATAGCAATCCGGTTGTCGCGTTTGAGCCGCATCTCCTGCAGGTAGGCTCGTTCCCCAAGGCGGAAGATGCCGAAAAACTTAAAGCTAAGCTTGCGCTACTGGGTGCCGAAGCCAATATTCAAACCGCAACCATACCGGATAAAGGCGTATGGTATCGTGTGCGTTTGGGGCCATACAAAACTGCAGAAGAGATGGATCGTGACCGAAGTTTTTTGCAACTAAATGGGGTGGGCAGCACTCCAATGCGGGCGCAATAAATTATTTTGGTGATCGCTGAATTTATTGAAGCATCGTTATTTTTATTATCACAGGAGAGAACTAAGTGAATAAGCTGATCAAAGGTTTGTTAGTTGCAGCTGCACTGTTCATCAATGGTGCGGCATTCGGCGCTGCGGAGATGGGCAAGGATTACTCTTTGTTGAATCCATCACAGCCAGCCAGCGGAAAAAAAATTGAGGTACTGGAATTTTTCTTTTACGGATGCTCGCATTGCTTCGATCTGCACCCCCTGCTGAGCTCATGGGAAAAGACTATTCCCAAGGATGTGGAACTGACTTACGTGCCGACTATTTTCCGAGACTCTATGGAGCCGATGGCGCGCACCCTGTACGCGCTGGAAAGTATCGGTCAGCTTCATAAGGTGCACGATGAGCTTTACCGTGCCTGGAATGTGGATAAAGTACAACTATATGATGAGGCATCGATCAGTCACTTTGTGACCAAACTCGGCATAGATAAAGCGAAATTTTCTGCTGCTTACAATTCATTTTCGATGCAAAGTAAGGTGGCGCGCGCCAAACAAATGGTACGCAGCTATGGCGTAAAAGGTACTCCAACTCTGGTGGTGGACGGCAAGTATCTGATATCCGGGTTGCACCCTGAAGATACTATTCGTGTACTGAATGAAGTGGTTAAGATTGCGCGCAAGGCGCGATCCGGTCAAAAGTAACCCGTTCATTAAATCCACTTTCAAAAAGAAGCCGCGCATCGGTTAAGGTGCATGATTAATAGATGCCGCTGCGGGTAGTGATAAGTGGTGCGTCGAGCGGTTTAGGCTTGGCCCTCGCGCGACATTATCTCAGGAGCGGCGCAATCGTAGCCGCATTTGCCAGACGTGGCGAATTGTTGCAAGCCCTCGCCTCAGAATTTCCCGATCAGGTTTTTTTCTACTCACTGGATGTGCGCGACGCTGCGGCGATTCAGCGAGCTGCAAAAGATTTTATCGCGAATGCAGGTTGTCCCGACGTGGTCATCGCCAATGCCGGGGTCAGCACCGGTACGCTGACTGAGTACGCTGAGGATATTGATGCTTTTCAACAGGTTACTGACATCAACCTATTGGGCATGGTGAAGTCCTTTCAGCCTTTCGTAGCATCGATGCGCTTGGCAAAAACTGGCACCTTGGTTGGAATTGCCAGTGTTGCAGGCTTGCGTGGACTCCCTGGTGCGGGTGCCTACTCCGCATCCAAGGCAGCGGCAATCTCATATCTTGAATCCTTACGGGTAGAGTTGCGCGGCAGCGGCGTAAAGGTGGTCACTATTTGTCCCGGATACATTAAGACACCGATGACAGCCGCCAATCCTTACCCTATGCCCTTCATTCTGGACGCCGACGAAGCTGCCAAGCGCATGGTGCGTTCCATCGAACGGCAAACCCCCTTTGTCGTCGTTCCCTGGCAAATGGGACTGGTCGGACAGATGCTTAAATGCATGCCGCGCTGGCTGTATGATTGGCTGTTTGCTCATGCGCCACACAAGCCGCGCAACCGGATATAGAGGCGCTAGCTCGCTCCCGTGCCTGCGCACTTTGCTAATTCTGCAAGTTTTCTGTATTCTGGGAACCTGTCAGGCCTTAAGCAGTCTGACACTTAGCCTTCGGATCAAGAGGCTTTTCACAACCCGCCCATATTATTTTAAGGAAGTCATGATGAAAACCATTTTTATTCTGCTGGCTCTGGCTTTTGCCGGTAATGCCGCTGCAGAACCACAACCTAACACGCCAGCCGTCAAGTCGGCTCCCGCCAGCAAATTCACCAACAAAGGCACAGTGCTGGAAGTAATCGACACTTCAATGTACACCTATATGCAAGTCAGCACAGAAAATGGCCCGATCTGGCTTGCTGCCTCAAAGACCAAAGTTGCCAAGGGTGCTGATATCAACTATCCAAACGGCGCGAACATGGCAAACTTTCATAGTAAGTCCTTGAACCGCACGTTCGACAAGATTATTTTCCTAGATAAGGTGCAGATAGTAAAGAAATAAGCGAGCACAGTACCGCGTATAAAAAAGCCGCATTAATGCGGCTTTTTTATTTCAATCTCTGGCTAACTTAAGCTTGCTAAAATCGTGCTCTGTTTAACAGCAAATGGTCTGCATCCGGGATGCTATCCAGCAAGCTTGCGTTTCAGTACCTCATTTAGTTGAGCCGGGTTGGCCTTTCCCTTGCTGGCTTTCATCGCCAGACCGACAAAGAAACCGAACACTTTATCCTTGCCGCTGCGATACTCGGCCACTTGCGACGGATTGGCGGCGATGATCTCGTCGACGATCTTCTCTATTTCGCCCGTATCGGAAACCTGTTTCAAACCCTTGGATTCGATGATGGAATCAACGGTATCTCCTTGACTCTGCAATGGCTGGTTCCAGAGGTCTGCGAAAACTTCCTTGGCCATTTTCCCCGATAGTGTGCCGTCCTGAATACGCTGGAGCAATTGCGCGAGGGTTGGAGCAGCAATAGGGCAGTCTGATATAGGGCAGTCACTGACGAAACCGATGCGGTTGAGCCAAGCAGACACCTCGCCCATAATCCAATTAGCAGCCAACTTGGCATTTCCACAGCCTCTTGCTACTACTTCAAAATAGTCAGCCATTTCACGTCCGGCTGTGAGGACTCCTGCATCATATGCAGACAAGCCAAATTCACGCTGATATCGTTCACGCCTTGCCGACGGCAACTCGGGCAGCGTGGCACGTATCTGCTCTTTCCACTCTTCGCTTATGTCCAGCGGCAACAGATCCGGATCGGGGAAATAGCGGTAGTCGTGCGCGTCTTCCTTGCTGCGCATCGCGCGGGTCTCGCCGGTGTCCGGGTTGAACAATATCGTGGCCTGGTGGATCTTGCCGCCGTTCTCCAGCGTGTCGATCTGCCATTGCACTTCGTAGTCGATGGCCTGCTGCATGAACTTGAACGAGTTCAGGTTCTTGATCTCGCGGCGCGTGCCGAGCGCTTCGCCGGGACGGCGCACCGACACATTGACGTCGCAGCGGAACGAACCTTCCTGCATGTTGCCGTCGCAGATGCCGATCCAGCGTACCAGCGAGTGCAGGGTTTTGGCATAGGCTACCGCTTCGGCAGCCGAGCTCATGTCCGGTTCGGAGACGATCTCCAGCAACGGTGTTCCGGCACGATTCAGGTCAACGCCAGTCACACCCTGCGACTCGCCATGCACCGATTTTCCTGCATCTTCTTCCAGATGGGCGCGGGTGATGCGCACCACTTTCTCGTAAGGTTTGGCATTGCCCGATAGCGGCTCGACCTGTATTGTCAGCGCGCCCTGCCCCACCACCGGCAAATCGAACTGGCTGATCTGGTAACCCTTGGGCAGGTCGGGATAGAAATAATTCTTGCGCGCGAACACCGAGCGCGGCGCGATGTGCGCGCCGACGGCGAGGCCGAACTTGATCGCGCGCTCCACCGCACCTTTGTTCAGTACCGGCAGCACGCCGGGCAGTGCAATGCTCACCGCGTCGGCCTGCGTGTTCGGCTCGGCGCCATAGGCGGTAGCCGCACCGGAAAAGATCTTGCTGTTGGTCGAGAGCTGGGTATGCACTTCCAGCCCGATGACGATTTCCCATTGCATGTTCATGTCCTTACAGCCCGATGTTCTGCGGAGCGCGATCATGATGATCGGTCGCCAGCTGGTATTGGTGTGCGACGTTCAGCATCTGTGCTTCGGCGAAATAATTGCCAATGATCTGCAAGCCCACCGGGCGGCCGTTGCTGCCGAAACCGCAAGGAATGGACATGCCGGGCAGGCCCGCCAGATTCACCGCGATGGTGTAGATATCGGACAGATACATCTGCACCGGGTCGTCACCCTTCTCGCCGAGGTTGAACGCGGTGCTCGGGCTGGTCGGCCCCATGATCACATCGCATTGCTTGAACGCGTCGGTGAAATCCTGCGCGATCAGGC
>JBAQWL010000303.1:0-2115 GCA_049298895.1 Gallionella sp. | reverse complement strand
GCCGAGCAGCGTCTGGTATGACAAACCGTCGCGTATGCCCTCGACCAGTTGCGCGATGGCCGCAGGCTGATCGCCCGCCGGTTCGAACGGCTGGTGCAGACGGAAGGGGCTATTGGGGAAGGTGACGATGTTCATGGTGATCTGCGTATTGTACGGGCAAAGATTGAATTGCTAAACGACAAAGCGTGATGGAGAATGCTGACGCTGCGGAAGGTGGACAATACCAAGGGAGTTACGCATATGAAATTCGATTGCGTCGTATTAAGCGGCGGTGGTGCCAAAGGAGCATATAGCGCTGGTGTATGTAAGGCTCTATTTGAGTATCGAAGATTGAAAAATATAGAGTCTCAACTATGTTTTATTGGCACATCTTCGGGCGCGTTAAACGCTTGCATAATTGCTGCCCTAGGGGAAGACGAATTACTTAAATTTTGGCGGGATAAGGTTACCAACAAGACAATCTTAGGAGTACAAAATGCTAGTGCCACTTTTCTATCCAAGCTCAAATTAATAGCCCGCTCTATCTGTGCAGGTTCCGCTGAACCTTTTGCTGTTTACCCAGAAACCACATCGTGTTTACGAAAACTAATTGACCAAGCGGTTCCGAAAACACCTGACGCCAAACAAGATGCAGACCAAGAATCACTTTTTACGAAACTGAGGGATAAACATGTAATATTCACGGCAACAAACTATACGAAGGGTCGTCTACGAAGCTTCTATATTTCGAGCCTCTTTGATAAGTTTGTGCAGAATGATACCAATCTACCAACTGATAAAAAACGCCTCTCGCACTGCAAGCGCATCGAAGATCAACAACAGTTGACTGATTGCTTGCTTGCATCGTCGGCGGTACCCGTATTTTTCCCACCTGTTCCAATGGATGGTGATTTATATATTGATGGTGGCGTTGGAAATAACACTCCAACGCGCGAAGCAGCCTACTTTATGCGATTTCTTGAGCAATACCACTTGGGAACAGCCAATCAAGTTTACTGTGTCAAGCAGGACACTCCACAAATCATACTGCGTGAAAAAGCAAAACTAGGATTAACTGATATTTTGAAGAGAACTCTCGATATCGAACAATATGTTCATATGGAACCCATAATTTCAAATTGGGAAAATATCAACAACGAACTTGATGGCATGGACAAGAGAGCGGGAGAATTCCAAAGTTGGCTAAATAATTCAGGCATTCCCTCAGAGTTGGCAAGCAAGATATCAGAGAAAGTTCACGATGATGTATGCCGATTAGGCGGATCAACGAAACGACTCAATCTTCCAATTATGATTATCCAGCCTACCAAATCGCTAGGCGACACCTTAGATTTTGACTCTTCCAGAATTGAGGAAAATATTCTTCTCGGATATCAGGATATGTTGCTTACATTGAGAAACCAAGGCTGCCTTACCGTTGCTGAGTACTCTGACCCTGATGTGGGTCTTCTTCATAAAACAATCTGAGGCTCTAATCGATGTCAAAATTATTAGTGATAGATACTGAAACAGGTGGGTTAGACCCTGCAACACACAGCATTCTTTCCGTCGGTGCCATTGTTTGGGAGGATGGTAAGCTAATGGATTCATTTGAAGTTTATGTTCTTGAGCCAACCCTTCAAGTCGACAAAAAGGCGATGGAGGTAAATCGGATTAGCCTACCGTGGTTGCACCAGCACGGCTTAAATCCTGCCGATGCAGTTAAGCAATTCATAGCTTTTATTGAAAGGAACTTTAATGAGTACCAGAACCAGAGGGATAAAGTTCCCATCGTAGGACACAACATAAACTTTGATGTGGGATTTTTAAAGCGCTTATTCAGCCTTGCTGGACAGAACTACGACGAAGTATTCTCACATCGAGTATTGGATACGGCGGGGATTTTGAGATTCTTATCCCTTGCAGGGAAAATTTCCATTCATGGAGCTGGTTCCACTGCTGCATTCGACTACTTTCACATTGACATTAATTCTTCTGAGCGGCACACGGCATTAGCGGACGCACGGGCGACAGGGCAACTATTGACCAAACTAATAGAACTGGTCAAGCCAGATAGCTAACGCACTTCAAATTAACTAAACCAATAAAATTGGCCTCGCATTACTTTCCCACAAC
>JBAQWL010000302.1:0-9761 GCA_049298895.1 Gallionella sp. | reverse complement strand
CCGGTTGAATCCGCAGTAGAAAGAGGTCATTCAGTTAAACCAATATTAATTGTGGACGCGACATCAACGAAGCGCAGTAGCATCGCGCCGTGCAATTTCTAAAGAGTATCCACCAACATTGAGACGTAGGTGGGCTTCCGGCGTCCTAAGCTCCATCCTGTGGAGGGATGAGTAAAAGCACAAACCCTAAGCTGTCGTTTTACGGCAGCATCCTGGCGAGACGAAACCCGAAATAGGTAGGATACTCAGGTACGCACCTGAGGCGGAAAGCTGCGCGTGCGATATAAGGTGTTACATTCCACGAGCCGCCGCGAAGCACGTGCCACGGGTCAGGACCTTGCCATACACTTCCATCGGCCGGAGCGCCATGGTAGTCGGTGTGATCGTTGTCCTCTACCCACTCCCAGACATTGCCGCTCATGTCATATAAGCCAAAATCATTGGCCTGTTTCCGACCCACCGGGTTCGTCGTATTACCGCTATTCGCGCCATACCAGCCAACGCTGTCCAGATTATCGCTGCCGCAGTATTCCTGCTGCTCACCCCCCCGGCAGGCATATTCCCACTCAGCCTCGCTGGGCAGGCGGTATTGTTTGCCGGTCTTGGCATTGAGCTGCTGGATGAATACTCGAACATCATCCCATTTCACCGTTTTCATTTCCACCGGGCAGTCAATGCCGCAACTGCTAAAGGAACTGTGGTTGTTACCCATTATCGCGCGCCATTGCCCTTGCGTGACTTCGGTCTTACCTATCGCAAAGCGGCTGATTGCTACGTAGTGCACGGGGGCTTCGTTTGCTTCACCGTTGGTCGAGCCCATCTGGAAGACGCCCGGTGGAATAATGACCATATCGGGGCAATCCGGACAATCTCTGAACACTTTGGCCGGCCTCATTTCGGCTTCGTTGAGGGCTTTCGCTTTTTCCATTGCGAACTTCAACCCTGTGATGCGTTTGCGTGCATTGATTGCATCCTGCGTGGAAGGTGAGCTTGCCAGGAAAAATTCGCAGCTCTCTTTCGCTTCCACGTATTTCTCAGCTTTTTCGTAAATCGTGCACAGGTCGGAATAGTATCCTGGCATCCACGGAGCGGCGGATGCAGCCTTTTCGTATTCTTTGGCAGCATCGAGATAGTCGGCGGATGATTTGGCGTTCTTGAGTGCCAACTTCACGCGCGCTTCGATTATCACCGCTTCTTCCGGCAACGCAAGTGCGGGCTTGGTCTTTGCCGCGAGCTCTACAATGCGCTTGCGCAATGCTTTATCGCCCGGCGTTTTTTTTAATTGCTCGACCTTCTGCTTGAATTCTTCGCTTGGGAGTTGCGCATAAGCGCTTGCGGCCATAGCCAAAAGTGTGAAAATGAGTAGCTTACTAGCAGTTTTCATGGTCCATTCTCCTTCATTTGCTTGTATGGCTTTCTCGGGTTTCGCTTCACTCTGTTTATGCTACGCTTGCTTTGCGGGTGACCTGCCCCCGCAACCCTACCACCGATAAGCAGCAAAGTCCCTAGGTTGCAAGCTTAAACTATTTTACTGCCCGGTTGTGATGCTGCTGCTGTGTTTTGGCAGTGCAGTGCCACAAAATTCGCTGGGGGCAATCGATTCAACCTATCTGGTCCATTTTAAAGTTGGTCGGTTACTGCCGATATCAGTGATAATGGCCCGCCACTATTTTGCATTTTGACCGCGGGTATTAAAGACCAAGGGGAAGATACATGACATTACGAATCAATGATGAAGCGCCTGATTTTAAGGCCGACACAACACAGGGGGTAATTAATTTCCATGAGTGGATTGGTGACGGATGGGCCATCCTGTTTTCTCATCCCAAAGACTTTACGCCCGTATGCACAACGGAATTAGGCTATATGGCTAAGTTGGAGCCTGAATTCACCAAGCGTAACTGCAAGGTGATTGGCCTAAGTGTTGACCCAGTGGATCAACACGCTAGATGGGTAAAAGATATTGAAGAAACACAAGGTTATACTGTCCACTACCCGATGATAGGCGATAGCGATTTAGCGGTCGCCAAGCTTTACAACATGTTACCTGCAGATGAAGCTGGCACCTCAGAGGGTAGAACCGCAGTCAAAAATGAGACGGTGCGTTCCGTTTTTATTATTGGTCCCGACAAAAAGATCAAGCTGATGCTGACTTACCCAATGACGACAGGTCGTAACTTTGACGAAATTCTGCGGGTACTGGTATCGATGCAATTAACTGCGACACATAAGGTCGCCACACCCGTAAATTGGAAGAACGGTGATGATGTCATCATCGTAACGTCAGTATCTGATGCCGATGCGAAAGAATTGTATCCGGCTGGTTGGAAAACACTGAAGCCTTATCTGCGTTTGGTCAAGCAGCCTCGCTGAACTCAGCGTTAAACAGCAATTTACCCGATGGAGTGCAATTAAGATTAGAGGAACCGCTACTTCCTGCAGATTTGACTGAAGTAGGGTCGTAGCGATTTTTTCAGCCACTCACGAATGACGTCGTCAAGGATACCTCTGTAGCGTAGTAATACAACAAAGCTAACAGCAAGTCCCACTACTTGTTAGATCACTACTACACTCGACTCCCCGCTTTTCATCGCACCGATCGCCGCAGCCTGTGCGAAGCCCGCTCGATGAAAATAGGTCAACACTACATCCACGGCATCTGGCGCAACGGCTGCTAATAACCCACCGCTGGTTTGCGCATCGGCCAGCACGCGGCGCTGCCAATTTTCCAGATGCGAGGCGAAATCCACTTCATGGCCGTAGCTGGCCAGATTGCGGTCGATCGCGCCGGGGCCGTAGCCTTGCTGCGCCAATGGCAGAGCCTCGGACAATATCGGCACCTGGTCAAACTTCAACTCGGCACCCAAGCCAGAGCCGCGACACATTTCCAGCAGATGGCCGAGCAAACCGAAGCCGGTCACATCAGTTAGCGCATGCACAGCTTTGAGGCTGGACAGTTCACTGCCCACCGTGTTGAGCTGCGTGGTGGTATCTATCATCTGTGCATAGCCATCAGCGGACAGCACGCCTTTCTTCAACGCCTGCGCCAGCACGCCGATACCCAGCCCCTTGCCAAGTATCAACACATCGCCCGCTTGCGCGCCGCTGTTCTTCTTAAGCCTGTCGGGATGCACGATGCCGATCGCCACCAGCCCGTAGATCGGCTCGGTGGAATCGATGGAGTGCCCGCCAGCCAGCGGGATACCCGCTGCCTGACACACCGACTCGCCGCCTTGCAGGATGGCGCGTATGGTCTCGACCGGCAGCTTGCTGATCGGCATGCCCACGATCGCCAGCGCCATGATGGGCGTGCCGCCCATCGCGTATACATCGGACAGCGCGTTGGTCGCAGCAATACGGCCAAAGTCGAACGGATCATCGACAATGGGCATGAAAAAATCGGTGGTGGCGATGATGGCCTGATGATCGTTCAGGTGATAAACCGCTGCGTCGTCGCTGTTCTCGGTGCCGACCAGCAGGTTGGCATACGGCAGTTTCTCTTTGGCGGCGCCTAATATCTCCTGCAACAAAGCAGGCGCGATTTTGCAGCCGCAGCCGCCACCGTGCGACAATTGGGTTAACTTCACTTCAGACATTACCGGTTTCCTAATCAAGATGCTTTTCAAAACCGCGAACCTATCACAGCTCAACCAGTTTGACGAAATTATCGATGTGCGCACCCCGGCGGAATTCGCCGAGGATCACATACCTGGCGCAATCAATTGCCCGGTGCTGTCCGATGAGGAACGCATCACCGTCGGTACATTGTACAAACAGGTCTCGCCTTTCGAGGCGCGCAAACTCGGTGCGGCGCTGGTCGCAAAAAATATCGCCAGTCATCTGCAAACACATTTTCATGCGCGTCCAAAATCATGGCGGCCATTGGTCTATTGCTGGCGTGGCGGGCAGCGCAGCGGCGCGATGAGCATCGTCCTGGCCCAGGTGGGTTGGGCGGCGCACAAACTGGAAGGCGGTTACAAGACTTACCGGCGCGATGTATTGGAAAAACTCGAAGCATTGCCGCAGGGATTTTCATTTCGAGTAATCTGCGGCCCGACCGGCTCGGGCAAAAGCCGGTTACTCACGGCATTGGCAGAAACGGGACATCCCAGCAACAGACACCAAGTTCTTGATCTGGAAATGCTGGCCCAACATCGCGGCTCGGTGCTGGGCAGATTGCCCGAACAAGCCCAACCCTCACAGAAATGGTTCGATAGCGCGCTGCTACTCAGGTTGCAGCAGCTCGACCCGGCACATCCGGTTTACGTGGAAGCGGAGAGCAACAAGATCGGTCTCATTACCCTTCCCCCTGCCCTGATCGCCGCGATGCACGCCAGCGCATGCCTGCTGGTTGAGACGCCGCTGGAAAAGCGCGTCGCCGGATTGCTGGAAGATTATCGGCATTATCTGGCCAACCAGGAAACGCTGATCGCGCATCTGCATTCACTGCATCGTTTTCATGGAGCAAAACAACTGGAGCATTGGGGCTCGCAGATCCGCGCCGGAGATTTCGCCACGATGGTTGCCGAACTGCTTACCCTGCACTACGACCCGAGCTATTTCCGGGCGACATCGAAGCATTATTCGAATCTCGACAAGGCACAGCGCATCAAACTGGATGATCTGTCAGTAGATGCGCTGAAAGAAGTCAGCAGAAACCTGTAGGGGCCAGCTAGCTGGTGAAAAGCCATCGCGAGCTAATTCGCTCCTACGATGCATCGAACAACCACGCATCCATCGCCAAAAAGCCGTAGGTCATCACTTGATTCAGGTGTTGTGAAGTATCTATCCGATCCGCCGCGCCCAGCGCCACGAACAGCGGCAGCAGATGTTCGTCGGTGGGATGGTTCTGCACCGCATGTGGCGCACGGGTGCGATAGGCGCTGAGCGCGTCGAGGTCGCCTTCTTTGATGCGCTCGGCTATCCAGTTGCAGAATTCGATCACCCAGTCCGGTACAGGCATGCCGGACGAATGCTGGAAAATCGCACGCAGATTGTGCGTGATCGAACCGCTGCCGACGATCAGCACGCCCTGCTCGCACAACGGGCGCAGCGCCCGTCCCAGCGCGATGTGCCAGGCCGGGTCCTTGTCCGGCTGCAGCGAAAGTTGCGTGACCGGAATATCCGCTTTTGGATACATCAAACTCAACGGTACCCAGGCGCCATGATCGAGTCCGCGTGTATCATCAAACTGCGCGGGTAACTCTGCCTGTTGCAACGCAAGCGCTACAGACTGTGCCAGATCAGGTGCGCCGGGTGCGGGATATTGCAGCTCGTATAGTTCGGCAGGAAAGCCGCTAAAGTCATGGATGGTTTCCGGCCGGATGGCACGACTGACTGTCGGGATGCGCGATTCCCAATGCGCCGAGATCATCAGGATGGCAGATGGCTTGGGTAGTTGCGCGCCCAGCTTGCGCCACGCAGCGCCGGTCTCACCCGGCTCGATCGGCAGCGTGGGTGCGCCATGTGAAACGAACAGGACGGGCATTTTCATGAAGCAAATGCTAGCACGATGAAGACCAATGAACCACATGCAGCATCTGGACTAAAATAGCGATTGGAATTCAGGATGTGTCATTATGAAATTCAGACAATTGGGCGAAAGTGATTTGCAGGTGTCGGCGTTAAGCCTGGGTACGATGACATTCGGTGAGCAGAACAGCGAGGCGGATGCCCACGCGCAAATCAATCTGGCTGTTTCGCGCGGGGTGAATTTCATCGATGTAGCCGAGATGTACCCGGTGCCACCGCGTGCCGAAACGCAGGGGCGCACCGAAAGCTATATCGGCACCTGGTTGAAACATCAGCAACGCGACAAATTGATCATCGCCACCAAGATCACCGGGCCATCACGAGGATTTTCCTGGATACGCAACGGCCCACGCGTCAATCGCCAGCAACTTGAAGCGGCGGTTAATAGCAGCCTGAAGCGCTTGCAGACCGATTATGTCGACCTCTACCAGATCCATTGGCCGGATCGTAATGTGCCGATGTTCGGCGCGACCAGCTTTGATATTGCACAGGAGCACGATACTGTGCCGATCGCCGAACAACTGCAAGCGCTGGCAGATTTTATCAAAGCCGGCAAGGTGCGTCACATCGGGCTGAGCAACGAGACCCCTTGGGGGGTAAGTGAGTTTGTAAGCTGTGCAGAGAAACTCGGGCTGCCGAAGATCGTGTCGGTGCAAAACGCCTATCATCTGATGAACCGCAGCTTTGAGACGGGACTGGCGGAAGTCTGTCATCACGCCAAGATCGGCTTGCTGACGTACAGTCCGCTGGCGTTCGGCCTTCTGTCCGGGAAATACGTTGCCGACCCGAATACGAAAGGTCGCATCACGCTTTTTCCGAATTTCGGCCAGCGCTATGCAAAACCCAATGTATCTGCTGCAACGAAGGAATATGTGCGTATTGCACGTGAAGCCGGACTGACGCCGGCGACGATGGCGCTGGCATTCGCGCGAACGCGCTGGTTCACCAACAGCGTGATACTCGGCGCAACGAATCTGAGTCAGCTGAAAGAAAATCTGGATAGCGCTGAGGTGGTGTTATCGGCAGAAGTGCTGGAACGAATCGAAGCGGCGCATAAGCTGTACCCTAATCCAGCGCCTTAGTTTACCTCAATAAACTCAAGCGCATTCCCATCCGGGTCTCGGCAGAACAACGCTCGACGACCTGACTGGCTAAGTGTATAAGTGACCCCTGCCTGATCAAGCCGCTCGATCAACTTTGCAAAATCAGATACCGCCAGCGCGACGTGACGATCACGCCCGCCATGCTCGGGACGGGGCAATCCGGTTTCCGGATCGGGTAGTAACATCAAATGGATCTGCTGCTTATCTGATACGCGATACCAAACCCCGTCATAGCTCATCGTTGGACGCTTAGGATCGGGGTACAAACCGAGTACGCCCTCGTAAAATGCACGCGATCTGGCCAAGTCGGAGGTAAGAAAAGTGGCGTGAAGTATTCCTGTGATCATCTTGTACCTTCCGTCATTCCCGCGAAAGCGGGAATGACGTTAGAGTTTGACTGGCTTCACTTTGCTCGCCGCCAACTTGGCTCGATTCCGCGCTTCCGCGGTATCTTTCCCGGTAGCCAGCGCCACGCCCATGCGACGACGTGCAAATGATTCAGGTTTGCCGAACAGGCGTACATCGCTGTGTGGCACGCGCAGGGCTTCAGCCACTCCTTCAAAGGCAATGCCCTTTACTTCCAGTTGGCCGTAAATCACAGCACTCGCTCCCGGCACACTCAAGCTGACATCCACCGGCAAGCCAAGGATGGCGCGGGCGTGCAACTCGAATTCGTTCTGCACTTGTGAACACATCGTCACCATGCCGGTATCGTGAGGGCGCGGGCTGACCTCGCTGAACCAGACTTGGTTGCCCTTGACGAACAACTCCACACCAAATATACCGAGTCCGCCTAGGTCGTCTGTTACCGCTTTTGCAATCCCTTTCGAGCGTTGCAAAGCCAGTGGCGACATGGCTTGTGGTTGCCAGCTTTCCACATAGTCACCCTGTATTTGAATGTGCCCGATGGGTTCGCAGAAATGCGTTTCTGTTTTTCCATCTGCACCGATTGCGCGCACGGTGAGCTGGGTGATTTCATAATCGAAACGAATCAAGCCTTCCACGATCACCCTGCCTTGATTCACCCGGCTACCGCTGGCAGCGTAGTTCCATGCCGCATCCACTTCGCCGGGGCCATCCACTTTCGACTGTCCCTTGCCTGATGAAGACATCACCGGCTTGATGATGCACGGATAGCCGATGTGCCCTATCGCGGCACGCATTTCTTCGAGACTGTCGGCGAAGCGGTATGGCGAAGTCGGCAAACCCAAAGTCTCGGCTGCAAGGCGGCGTATACCCTCGCGGTTCATCGTCAGGCGAGCGGCACGCGCGGTGGGTATAACGCGTGCCAGCCCCTCCAGCTCAATCCATTCCAGCATGTCGGTAGCGATCGCCTCGATCTCCGGCACGATGATGTGAGGCCGCTCTTTTTCAATCAGGGCGCGCAATGCCGCGCCATCTGCCATGTTGATAACATGAGCGTGATGCGCCACCTGATGGCCGGGTGCATTTGCATAACGATCCACCGCAATGGTTTCCACGCCAAGTCGCTGCAGTGCGATGATGACTTCCTTACCCAGTTCGCCGCTACCGAGCAGCATCACGCGAATAGCAGAAGGCGTGAGCGGCGTACCAATGACTAGCGATTTATTTGGAGGGGTCATACTGAAAATGGTTGGTTGTGGGGACTGCGTGAAATTATACACAGAGATAGTTTTTCTTATTTGGCAACGGGAGTAATATGTACAAAGCGTCTATTGAAGCAAATACAAACTAAGGAGCGAGATGATGACGAACATCGTGCAATTACTGGGGGGAGAAGCTGAACATCTGTTGAAACACCGTTGTGTCAGCATACCGAAAGAATCGCTGCAACTGCCGGGGCCAGATTATGTAGATCGAGTTGTGTCAATCAAGAATCGGAAGCCTGGCGTACTACGCAGCCTGCAATCCTTATATGGACATGGCAGGCTTGCAAATAGCGGCTACCTTTCGCTGCTGCCAGTGGATCAAGGTGTGGAGCATTCCGGCGGCGCATCGTTTGCACCCAACCCGATATATTTTGACCCGGACAACATCATCAAACTCGCCATCGAAGGCGGTTGCAACGGTGTTGCTTCGACGCTCGGCGTATTGTCCTCGATAGCTCGCCGATATGCGCACAAGATCCCTTTCATCGTCAAAATCAATCACAACGAAATACTTACCTACCCCAACGAGTATGACCAAACGCTGTTCGCCAGCGTGGATCAAGCCTTTGACATGGGCGCGGTAGCGGTGGGTGCAACGGTGTTCTACGGCTCTGATCATTCGCGCCGGCAAATACAGGAAGTCTCCGAAGCGTTCGAGCGTGCACATGAGCTCGGCATGGCAACCATCCTGTGGGCCTATCTGCGCAACCCTGCGTTCAAGACAGCGGATAAAGACTATCACCTTGCCGCCGATCTGACCGGCCAAGCCAACCACCTTGCTGTCACCATCAACGCAGACATCGTCAAACAGAAAATGGCCGAAAATAATGGCGGCTACAATGCGATAAAATTCGGCAAAACTCACCCCAAGGTATATAGCGAGCTGACCACCGACCACCCGATTGATCTGGTGCGTTATCAAGTGGCAAACTGCTATATGGGGCGCGCAGGCCTAATCAATTCCGGCGGTGAATCCTCAGGTAAAGACGACCAGCATCAGGCGGTGCGCACCGCCGTCATCAACAAGCGTGCCGGCGGCATGGGGCTGATATCCGGGCGCAAGGCATTTCAGAAACCGATGAAGGATGGCGTGGCGTTGCTCAATGCGATACAGGATGTATATCTGGATAAAACAGTGACGGTGGCGTAATCAGACGAAACAAGTAAACTTCATCTGCCTGTACTATTATGCATATGCTGACAGACAAAGGTGTGGCGGCGCCAATGAATCAATCACTTATCGGAAATAGGCACGCTTCTCTATTTTCAATAGTACTGACCGGTGGGTCAGTCTAATAACTGTTAGGACTTTTTATGTACCGCCTTATCGGAAAAATCATAGCGGGGGTAACCTTCACACCTATTGTTTTTGGTTTCTTCGTTGTTGGTTTTGCACTTGCATTTTCATGTAATGAATCTGGCACCATTTCCCGTTGCTCTAATCCCGATGTCGTTGCCCCACTCGCTGTTTTGGTTTTCTGGACAAATCGGATCG
>JBAQWL010000301.1:0-4779 GCA_049298895.1 Gallionella sp. | reverse complement strand
GCCATTACGCGTATTCATAGTCGACGACGAGCCGCCTGCGCGTAATCGGCTGCGCGAAGTGCTAAATGATTGCAACGAAAAGTTGCCACTACAAATCGTCGGCGAAGCGGGTAATGGTCGTGAGGCGCTGGTTAGGCTCGTGGAATTTCCTGCCGATGTTGTGCTGCTGGACATACGCATGCCGCAAATGGACGGAATCGAACTCGCGCAGCACCTGCAAAAATTCCCCAAAACGCCGGTGGTCATTTTCACCACGGCTTACGATGACTATGCGATCAAAGCATTCGAGTTGCATGCTGTCGATTACCTGCTCAAACCGATACGCATGGGGCGCTTGCACGATGCTCTGACCCGAGCGCGTGATGCGCTGCCGATAAAAAATGAAGTCCTTCAGGAACTATCAGTGGCGCCGCGCAAGAACCTGTCTAGTCATGAGCGGGGTAATATCTATCTAATACCTATCGAGCAAGTGCTGTATTTGCGTGCAGAATTGAAATACATCACGGTGCGTACCGTCGAGCGAGAGTATTTAATTGAAGAATCGCTGTCGGCATTGGAAAAGGAATTTGGCGCGCGTTTTGTGCGTATTCACCGTAACTGTCTGGCGGCAAAGGAAGCGATAGTGGGATTTGCAAAGGGGGGTGAAGATACCGCCGAAAGCGCGGGCTGGATGGTGAAGCTGAAAGGCCTGGACGAAACGCTTGCGATCAGCCGCCGTCAGCAACATATCGTTAAGGAGTTCGGTTGATCAGTGCCGGATCATTGATTTAAATTTTAGTTTAGCGGGAGGCAGCGCCGGATGAAGAGTATCCACATGATCTTTCCGCTGGATCATGGCAGCCGGGAAATCTGCATTAAGGTTGTCAACGGCAACCACATGCCTATAGGCGTTACGAGATGCGCCAAGGTGTCGGTCGGATAAGCATTACGGTGGAATTATATGTGAACAACTCCTTTTGGTTTGCTATACTGGCTCAAGGTGTGAGAGCGAATCTCCGCACCTGTAGACAGAAAAAAATATTTAGTGCAATTAACTGATGGCCATTTATTCAGGGAGAAATTTTATGATAACTGAGCAATATTCCAGCTTCATGCGCTGGACCAGTCGCCTTGTAATTATAAGCATGCTGACCATGGGCATGCCGATGCAGTCTGCTTTCGCAGGGATGGTGGAATCAGGCCAGGTTGTTTCCCATGAGCTGGCGGGGCACGATCGTGCCAAAATTAGTGCGTTCATTGACCGTGAGGACGTACTCGCGCAATTGCAACAGCAGGGAGTGACAGTCGGGGAGGCGAAAGCGCGAGTCAATGCGCTGACCGATTTAGAAGCGCGTAAAATTGCCGGGAAACTGGATCAATTGCCTGCTGGCGGCGAAAGTATCCTCGGCGTGATGCTCTTTGTTTTCATTGTATTGTTGGTAACAGATATTCTCGGATTCACCAAAGTCTTTCCATTTACTAAATCAATTAAATGATATTCATGTTAATCCGAGACGCCCGCTTGTTAGCGGGCGTTTTTCTTTTGTGTCTCGGTGCATGCGCAAACACACCGCAGACACGTCTTGTGCTGGGTTCTCCTCCCGTCTCTTTGCCCAAGTATGCCGAACTCACTGAAGTACCATTTTTTGCGCAGGAGACCTTTCAATGCGGGCCGGCATCGCTGGCGATGTCTTTGAATGCGGCCGGTATTGAGGTGACACCTGAAATACTCAAGCCGGAACTTTATCTGCCCGACCGGCACGGCAGTCTTCAGGTCGAGATGTTAGCTGCCACGCGCCGCCATGGCGCGACTGCATATCAATTGGCACCCGAATTGAACGATATGCTGCGCGAAATCGCAGCCGGAACGCCCGTTGTTGTGCTCTTGAATCTGGCCTTTGGTTGGTACCCGGTTTGGCATTATGCAGTCGCGATCGGATACGATCTGAACCGCGCGGAAATCATCCTGCGCTCAGGTCTCGAGCAGCGGCAAATAATGCCGATGAGGACATTCGAATACACTTGGGCACGCAGCAACTACTGGGCGATGGTCGCATTGCCACCGGGCAAAATCCCGGAATCCGCCGAGGCAACCTCTTTTATTGCCGCAGTCAGTGTGCTGGAAAAAATCACAGGCCCTGAGCGTACACAGAGAACATACATTGCCGCATTGGATCGTTGGCCCGGAAATCTGTCGGCCCAAATTGGCATCGGCAACACTGCCTATCGATTGCATGACTTGGCACGAGCCGAGATCGCCTTTCGCCAAGCAACGCGGGATCACCCCGATTCAGTTGCTGCTTATAATAATTTGGCGCAAACCTTGGTCGACCAAACACGTTATGAAGAAGCTCTGGAAGCTGCTCGCAGGGCTGTCAGCCTGGGTGGCCCGTTATTGAAGATTGCGCAAGAAACGCTGGCCGATATCGAGCACAGGATGAAGCCCTCACTCAACAAGGAATAGACATCGAGCGGGGCAGCTGCTTACATCTACTGCCTTTATCGTCAAAGAATTCAGCTGAAGTAGACGCTACGGCTATCTGCGGTTCGACAGCTTTATCACGAGAAGTTAAGATAGGCTACATCGAATCTACCTTTCCATAATTCCATGAGCGACAAAATCCAGCAACAGCTCGCGCTGGCGGAGCAATACGCGCGTGTCGGATCTTATGCCGCTGCGCAAAAGACTTTGCGCAAGGTCATCGACAAGGCACGCGCCAACGTTGGCGCGTGGATGATGCTGGGGCAGGTGTACGGTTTACAGAATGCACACGCTGATGCGGAACAAGCATTTGCACAGGCTGCCAGATTCAGTCCCCGCTCACTGGATGCGCATGCTTATCTGGGGCTTGCCTGCATGCAGCAAGGCAAGGATGAGCAGGCCGTGACCGCATTCAAAGCGGCGCTCGATATCCAGCCGCGCCTGGTGATGGCGCTGGCCAATCTTGTTACGCTGTTGCACAAACTGGAACGACAGAACGAAGCGCTGCCCTACCAGGAAAGGTGGCTTGCAGCAGAGCCGCTCAGCAGCAGGGCGCATTACAGCGCGGCCGTGCTGTACCAGACGCTGCATCAGTTGCCAGCGGCGCGCAAGCATTACGAGCAGGTACTGGAACTCGGTGCGGGCGGGGTCTCGGTTTATTCGACCCATCTTAATCTGGGCGTGGTGTGTCATGGGCAGCGCGATTTTGAAGCGG
Source organism: Gallionella sp. (assembly GCA_049298895.1). Lineage (GTDB taxonomy): Bacteria > Pseudomonadota > Gammaproteobacteria > Burkholderiales > Gallionellaceae > Gallionella. Next base: position 1,603 of record JBAQWL010000301.1, on the reverse strand, counting down.
CGATCGCGCACAGCCGGCAGGCGCTTGCCAGCAAACCCGACAGTGCAGTGAGCTATTACAACATCGGTAATGCACAGAAAGAGCAGGGCAAGCATGACGAGGCCATAGCCAGTTTCGATCAGGCGCTCAAGCTCGATCCCGCTTTCGCCGATGCCCACAGCAACATCCTGTTCTGCATGAATTACTCAGAAGGCTACGATGCACAGCGAATATTTGCGCGTCATATCGAGTGGGCCGAGCGTCATGCGGCACACTATATTGTCGCTACACCACACAGCAACGATCGCGATCCACTGCGTACCTTGCGCATCGGATATGTATCGGCGGATTTTCGCGAGCATCCGGTTGGGTTCTTTCTGGAAGGAGTGCTGCAATATCACTCTAAGGAAAACTGTGAGATTTATTGCTACTTCAACTCCACCCAGGATGATGCGGTGACAGAACGCCTGCGCGGTCAAGTAGCACACTGGAGGCAGATCAGTGCGCTGAATGATGATGCTGTCGCCGCTATGATACGTGCTGACGGCATCGACATTCTGGTGGATTTGTCCGGGCATACTGCGGGCAATCGCCTGCTGGTGTTCGCGCGAAAACCCGCGCCACTACAGTTGACATGGCTGGGGTACTGCAATACCACCGGGTTGAGCAATATGGATTATTTGCTGGCTGATGCCGTCGTCATCCCGCCCGACACGAGTCAGCGTTTCAGCGAGCAGGTGTTGCGTCTTCCCGGCAGCTACTTGTGTTATCAGGCACCGTCTTACGCGCCTGCTGTGGAGCCGCCGCCCAGCGTCGTCAACGGTTTTGTCACGTTCGGCTGTTTTAATAACTTGTCCAAAGTGACCGAGCCCATACTCGAACTGTGGACGGAGATATTGCGCTGCGTGCCGGACGCACGCCTTATTTTGAAAGCCAAACAGTTGTCCGACCCGGTTGTACAACAGCGTTTTCGTGACTGGTTCAGCGCTCATGGAATTGCTGTAGAGCGTGTCAATCTGGACGGTCTGTACCTCGATCACGCCGGTTTGCTGAACTACTATAGTAAGCTCGACATCGCCCTCGACACGCATCCTTATTCCGGCGTAACAACAACCTGTGAAGCGCTGTGGATGGGGGTGCCGGTGGTGACGCTGGCAGGTGAGAAATTTATCAGCCGCAACTCTGCAGCGCTGGTGGCCAATGTTGATCTGGACGATTTAATTGCCGACACACCGCAACAGTATGTCGAAATTGCAGTGGCGTTGGCCGGTGATGGCGCACGTCTGGCACGGCTGCGCAGCACGCAACGTGAGCATTTCAAGATGTCTCCGTTGGGCAATCTGCCATTGTTCGTGCAATATCTGGAAGACGCTTACCGTGACATCTGGAAAAAATGGTGTGCATCAGCACATTAAGAGCTGTGCAGGTTTCTTGGTTTCAGGTAATTATCCGGTCGTTAGCGCAGCAGTCTGCCCATTAGCTTTTTCCGCGGTAGTCCTAACGACGCTGGAATAGCTATTTGCGGTTGTTGTAGCTACGCGCTGTAAACCGGTTTGTAAACGTTGATCACCTTGCGGAACGCAGAAAGAAAGTAGTATAGGATTTTTTCAGGGCACTCCACCTC
>JBAQWL010000300.1:0-3687 GCA_049298895.1 Gallionella sp. | reverse complement strand
GGTATCCTGCGACTACATGCACTTGGCTTCCACCATTTCGCGTAACGTTTTTTCCACTGCCAAAAACGCCTGCACTGCCAGCGGATCGAATTGAATCCCGCTCACTCTGACGATTTCAATTTTCGCAATATCAAATGACTCAGCCTTACGATAAGGACGATCAGATGTAATCGCGTCCAGCGTGTCGATGACGGCAAATAGCCGCGCCCCCAGACAGATTTGTTCACCACGAAGTCCACGCGGGTAACCGCTTCCATCAAATCGCTCCTCATGGCTTAGCACGATTTCAGCGGCTTTTTCCATGCCGGGAATTTGCGAGACAATACGGTACCCCTTTTCAGGATGCGTCCGCATTTCCTGCCATTCATTTTCATTGAGCGGCCCATGGCTCAATAGAATTGTATCGGCGACGCCAATCTTACCGATATCATGTAGCAGGGAACCCCAATAAATCTCGCGCAGTTGATGAGGGTCATTGATGAAACGACGTGCCAATACCAAGGTGTGACAAGCAACCCGTTTTGAATGATCGCCGGTTTCATGCTCACGGATGTCCAAAGTTTCAGCCAGTGCCTCAGCAAAAGCTGCATCCGCTCGCTCAAGGATACCTGCTTCAACATTCATGACGTTTCCTCAACCCAGCGACAGCATGGGCTTTTATTCAATATGATTGAGTCAATGGACAATACTACGCCGCTCAGGAATCACGTCAATGCAATAGCGACTAAACAACTACCGGCTAAAGCCAGTGGATTTTAAAGAATTAAACAGTCCCTATAATTCTTTACCTGTGCTCACCCCGGGGCGTATTTTTTGGTAGCTCACCTGAGTAAGATCAGCAACATTTTCACCGGAAGCCGCAACAATCAAAATCTCTCGCGCCAGTTGGGCAAAATCGGCACGGAAATGCACTGAGCTTTTCAGCACCAAGATGCGTTGCCGCGCCGGGTCGATGCCGAGATGGCGGAACATCGCCTGATCGGCGGCCTGCTGCTTGTGGCTGGTGACCAGTATCTGGATGCCGCCCAGCCGCAAGCGTGCCATCAGACCGAGATTCATTTTGCACCCCAGATAAAACGGGCCGGTTCCGGTGAACTGGCCGCTGCCCAGCGCTTCAACGGTATAGCGCCCGACAAGCGGAGCCGCACCGATGTCGCTGTGCGCGCCGAGTGACAATTCAATAGTGGCGCCCACACCTGCGGCGTGCGCCGCCGCTGCGGCAGCCGGGTCGCACAGCAGGCCGACACAGGCGTCCGGCGCGCGCTGACGCACCAGCTCATGCAGGATGTCGGTGGTATCTCCGGCGGCACCGCCGCCCGGATTGTCCTGCGAGTCGGCCAGAATGATAGTCCCGTCACCGCTGCTCGCGAGCGCATGACTCACTGCATCAGCCGCGCTCCAGAGCTTGCCGCTGAAAGCGGAACGCAGCGCCAGCATCGCATCATACAAGTGCTGTGCAACTGCTTCGGTAGCAGCCGCATCGGTGCCATAAGCAATCACCGTCGGGCCGCAATCGTAAACATCAGCCAATGGGAAACCAGGAACGATAGACGCACTCACATTGCCATCGCGCTCCAGTTGCTCGACCAGATGCATCAGCGAGGCCAGCGGCTCGATCAAGGTACATTGCCAAGGCAGCGGGATCAGAAAAGGGATTTGGCGGTACGATTTATGAAGGCGTTCACCGGCCAGTATTCGCTGCAACACAATCGCTGCGCGCCGGCCGGTGTCGCTCATGTCCACATGCGGGTAAGTACGGTAAACAGTCAACGCGTCGCTCAGCGCCACCATGCGCGGGCTGATGTTGGCATGAAAATCCAGCGCTGCGACTATCGGTATATCAGCGCCGACAATGGCGCGTATCCGTGCCAGCAACTCTCCTTCCGCATCCTCGATCTGCTTGGCATCGACATGCTCAACCACCATCGCGCCATGCAGATCGAGAAACAGCGCATCGACAGGCATCGCCTGTTCCAGTTCACGTGCCAGCATAGCCCATATTTTTTCGTACACCTGCTGCGTGACCGGGCCGGAAGGATTCGCCGAAGTCCATAACAACGGTACTAACTGATGGTCGTGCGCCGCTGCTTCCTTGATAAAACCGGCAATCGCGATGTTGGCTCCGGCAACCGCATCGAATAAAGCATGCCCCTGCACCAGACCAGGCCATGCGTCCGCAGTAAGGAATGCATCCATGCCGGTAGGCCGCTGCACGAAAGTATTCGTCTCATGCAAAAAACCGGCTATCGCGATACGCGCCATGGTAGATGTTCTGCCTCTAAATTAAATAGTGAATTATCGTAGGGTGCGCTATGCGCACCAATGGCAATGGTGCGTGGAACGCACCCTACATGATTGCACAGCGAGTAGCAGATAATGAAACCACCAAAATGATCGTTTCTATTGCGAAATAGAATCAAAGCAAACCTGCAACTGCCTTGCGCAATATCCCCACGTAATCACTTTCACTGAATTGAATCGGATTGGTCGCCGCCGAGCCGTCAACCACCGCCATGCGCGCGATCAGCTCAACTTGCGCAGCGTCGATGCCGATCGCAGCCAGCGTATGCGGGATGCCGATTTGTTCACGCAGGGCCAGCACCCAATCGAGAAATGCGCTGAACGATGGCTGTGGCAAATCAAGGTAACGTGCCAGCCCGGTGATGCGCTCGTCTATCGCAGAGCGGTTGGCAAGCAGCACATACGGCATCAATATCGCGTTGAGCGTGCCGTGGTGCGCGTCATACAGTGCGCCGAGGGGATGCGCCAGCGCGTGCATCGCGCCGAGTCCGCGCTGGAATGCGGTGGCGCCCATGCTCGATGCGACCAGCATTTGCAGGCGCGCATCCAGATTGCGTCCGTCCTGCACCGCAGCCGGCAACCATTCCTTCACCAAGCGTATGCCTTCCAGCGCGATGCCGCTCGCCATCGGATGATAGAACGGCGAGCAATATGCTTCCAGGTTGTGCGACAGCGCATCCATGCCGGTGGCAGCGGTCAGCTTGGCAGGCAGACCGACGGTCAGCTCCGGATCCAGGATCACCGCAGCCGGCAACATCCGGGCGTGGAATATTATTCTTTTGACGTGCGCCAGATCGTCGGTGATCACCGAAGCTCGCCCGACTTCGGAGCCGGTGCCCGCCGTGGTCGGCACCGCCACCACCGGCGCCATGCCCGCCACGTTGACGCGCAAATGGTTGTCGCCGATATCCTCAAAATCCCACAGCGGCCGATTCTGCCCAACCATCAGCGCGACCGCCTTGGCCGCATCGAGCGCCGAGCCTCCGCCGAACGCGATCACGCCATCGAATTTTCCGGCACGGTAGGCATGCACGCCATCGATCACATTTTTTTCAGTGGGGTTGCCCTTGATGTTGCTGAACACCGCGCAACCCAAACCGGCGGACTGACAATTGGCCACTGCTTGATGCACCATAGGCAGCGGCGCCAAACCCGGATCGGTGATCAGCAGCGCATTTTTCATTCCCAGCGACTGACACAGGCCGGGCAATTCCCGGATGCGCCCTGCACCGACCTTGATCGCGGTCGGATAATTCCAGTTGGCGCGGATGATTTCTTTGGTGCTCATGCGGTACCTCTTAACTATTACTGGATTGATTTCAACCCGGATAATTCATGTAGGAGCGGGCTATGCCCGCGAACAAAAGATCAATCGCGGGCATAGCC
>JBAQWL010000299.1:0-5250 GCA_049298895.1 Gallionella sp. | reverse complement strand
GAACAATACAGCGCTCAGTACCAGATAATGCGACAGTGTTAACACGCTACTTACTCCTAGACTGGCTTAATTCTATGTGCTCGGACAAGTGCCCACCCTTAAGGCTCTCGGACTGCATGCTCACGATGCGCAAGCGATCTGATTTTTTGACTGCAATTTGCTCGGACACCACCTGCGATTTGGCGTCCTTGCGCCGCCGTAGCGTCAAAGCGATCGCGGCCACCATCGCTACCAACAGGATCACAGCGGCGATCTCGAACGGGTAGACATAATCGGTGTAGATCAGCCTGCCCAACTCTTTGGTGTTACTGTAATCAGCGGCATGTTTGATAGCGGTTATCCCCTGGGATGTCTCGTGCGAACCCAGCACCCAGATCATCTCGAACGCCATCAGGCCGGCCAGTGCAGCGCCAAATGGAAGCCAGCGCCAGAAACCCTCGCGCAGGCGCACCAGATTGATGTCCAGCATCATCACCACAAACAGGAACAGCACCATCACCGCGCCGACATATACCAACACCAGCGTGATAGCAAGAAATTCCGCTTCGAGTAACAGCCAGATACCGGCGCTGCTGATAAACGCCATCACCAGAAACAACACTGCATGCACCGGATTGCGCGCAGTGATCACGCGCAATGCTGCAAACACAGTTATTACTGCAAATCCATAGAACACTATGACTTCAAAATTACTGCTGATTAAATCCATTAACTTGCCCTTTATCCAGCCTACCGATATTTTGCATCCGCCGCACGGTCTTTGGCGATTTGCGTTTCGTATTGATCTCCCACCGCCAACAGCATTGGCTTGGTGTAATACAGGTCACCGCGCTTCTCGCCGTGATATTCGAGTATGCGGGTCTCGACAATCGCGTCCACCGGACAAGATTCCTCGCAAAAACCGCAGAAGATGCACTTTACCAAGTCGATGTCGTATTGCGTGGTGCGGCGCGTGCCATCCTCACGCTCGGCCACTTCAATCTTGATCGCCAATGCAGGGCACACTGCTTCGCATAGTTTGCAGCCAATGCAGCGTTCTTCGCCATTGGCATAACGACGTAGCGCATGCAGGCCACGGAACCGGAAGCTCTGCGGTGTCTTTTCCTCCGGGAACTGCACGGTGATCTTGCGCGCGAAGAAATATCGCCCGGTCAACGCCATACCCTTGACTAACTCATAGAGCAAAAAGGTCTTGAAGAAATTTTTTATCGTTTCCATCGTCAGTTCCTCCGCTTACCAAACCCACAGCGGGGTCTGCATCCACACTGCGATCACTACCACCCAGACGATGGTAAGCGGGATAAACACTTTCCAGCCGAGGCGCATTAATTGGTCATAACGATAACGCGGAAAGGTCGCGCGGAACCACAAGAACAGGAACAGTATGAAGGAAACTTTTCCTAACAGCCAGATGAAGGCGGGTATCCAATCGGTCAACGCACCCAGCACATGCCAGCCTTGGAATGGATTAAGCCAACCTCCCAGGAACATGATCGCGGTGAGGAAAGCGATCAAGATCATGTTGGCGTACTCGGCCAGAAAGAATAGTGCGAAAGTCATGCCGGAATATTCCACATGGAATCCGGCAACAATTTCAGACTCCCCTTCAGCCATGTCGAATGGTGCGCGGTTGGTTTCAGCCACGCCGGAGATCACATACACCAGAAACATCGGAAACAGTGGTAGCAAATACCAGCCAAACAAGCCAGGCAAATTCCATCCGAATAAGTTGATGCCGTCCTGCTGACCGCGCACTATGTCGCCCAGATTCATGCTTTGCGACACCATCAACACGCATACCAGCGCAAAGCCCATCGCGATTTCATAGGACACAATCTGCGCCGCGGAACGTACCGCGCCGAGGAATGCGTACTTGGAATTAGATGCCCAACCGGCGATGATGATGCCGTACACACCCAGCGACGTCATCGCCAGAAGATACAGCAGCCCTGCATTGAGATCGGCCAACACCACCCCGTCGCTAAACGGCATCACCGCCCATGCCGCCAGCGATGGCGCTAGCGCCATGATCGGTGCCAGCACGAACAAGAATTTGCTGGAGCCGGTAGGAATGATAATTTCCTTGAGCAGCAATTTCACACCGTCGGCGATGGGTTGCAGCAATCCGAAGTATCCGACGCGATTCGGGCCGATACGAATCTGCATGTAACCAATAACCTTACGCTCGACCAACGTCAGATAGGCGACCCCGCCCATGATCGGCAATATGATCGCCATGATCTTGACCAACGTCCACACTGGTAGCCAGGCCGTACCGAACAACTCTTCACTTGCCTGCAGTAGAGGTTGCAGCAATTCGATCATACTCGCTCCACCGTGATTGCACCAAACATCGCGCCCAATCCCGCCGTGGCCGGATGTCCAGCGGCTACACGCACCGTGCCAACCAGCGTGCTGTCGTTCATTTGTGCCTCCAGCCACACCTCGAACTCACCCTGACGCACCTTCACCATATCGCCGGAACGCACGCCGATTACTTTCATCTCGCTGCTGTGCATCAGCACACAAGGGGCTGCACCATCGCATGTTGCATGCAATGAGGCCGCGCGACGCACCAGTGCATCGGCGGAATAAATCGGCACATCGCTGACACGCTGCAAGCCCTGTCCATTGCGATTTGTCGCCACTTCCAGTGTGACGCCAATAATACGGTTATCCAGTCTGTCAGCCACGTTTAGGCCCGCTAACAACTCGTCACGCACTGACTCGCTGCTGTCATATTCGAAGCCAGACAAGGCCAACAAGTTGCCCAACACCCGCAACACTTTCCAAGCCGGACGAGTTTCACCCAGCGGCTTGACCGCCCCCCTGAAGCTTTGCACACGCCCCTCTGTGCTCACAAAAGTACCGGAAGTTTCGGTGAACGGCGCGATGGGAAGCAACACATCAGCATAGTCACTCGCGTGGTGTTTGAAGGCGGACAATGCCACCACCATATCTGCGGCATTCATCGCGGCCATCGCCTGTTGCGGATCGTGCATATCCAGTTCCGGTTCAACATTTAGCAGGATATAAGCCTTGCGTGGTGTAGCAAGCATTTGGGCGGCATTCATGCCCGGAGTGCCCGCGGAAAACGGCACGGCTCTGGCCAAATAAGCTCCGACGCTGTTCGCCGCCTCACCGAGGAAGCCAAATTTCGCCCCGGATAGTGCTGCGATCTGCCCTGCCAGTAAAGCGATTTGGGTGGCCTGCGGATGCTGCTGCGCGAAGTTACCCAGCAGCACCGCGGCACGCTCACCACTCACCATACTAGTGGCGATGACGCGCATTTCATCATCGATGCCTTCCGCAATGGCACAATCCACAACGCCCTGCACATCCACGGACAGTGACGCCTGCTTGATTTCCTGCAACGCCGCCAGAATCTGTGCCAGCACATTGGTCATGGCGTCCGGTGCGATGATGGATTTGTTCGCTACCGGCATCAGCAATTCATCATTGCTGGAATGCACGATGCTGACCTGCGCACCCTTCTTGACAGCCTGGCGCACACGCTGAGCCAACAGGGGATGATCTTTTCTCAGGAAGCTGCCAATGATCAAGAAACGGTCGCACGTATTGATTTCAGCGACTGGCATACCCAGCCACGGCGAACCAGCCTGTTTGCCATCTGCACTGAAATCGGACAGGCGTAAACGGAAATCGATATTGTTGGAGCCAACCCCACGCATCAATTTTTGCAGCAAATAGAGTTCTTCAAGCGTGCAATGCGGCGTAGCCAACGCGGCTATCTGATTCGCTCCGACAGCACTGGCGATTTGGCGCAAACCGTTCGCCACATACTCCAGCGCGACCTGCCATTCGACTTCAATCCACTTGCCGTCCTGCTTGAGCATCGGTTTGGTCAAACGTTCCGGAGCGTTCAGCCCTTCATAACTAAACCTATCCTTGTCGGATAACCAGCATTCATTGACAGCTTCGTTCTCTATCGGCACGACACGCAGCACCTTGTTGTCCTTCACCTGCACGGCCAGATTGGAACCCAGCCCATCGTGCGGGCTGACCGACTTGCGCCGCGACAACTCCCAGTTACGTGCTGTGTAGCGAAATGGCTTGCTGGTCAGCGCGCCCACCGGACACAGGTCGATCATGTTGCCGGACAATTCGGAATCCACTGTGCTGTTCACAAAACTCATGATCTCGGCATGCTCGCCGCGAAAAGCCATGCCCAATTCCATCACGCCGGCGATCTCCTGCCCAAATCGCACACAGCGTGTGCAGTGGATACAACGGTTCATCTCTTCGGTGGACACCAGCGGCCCGATATCCTTGTGCATCACGCTGCGCTTGGGTTCCTGATAACGTGACGCGGCACCGCCATAACCTACTGCCAGATCCTGCAACTGGCACTCTCCACCTTGATCGCAAATCGGACAATCCAAAGGATGATTGATCAGCAGGAATTCCATCACTCCAATTTGCGCCTTGACCGCCATCTCCGAATGCGTGCGAACCTTCATGCCTTCAGCAGCCGGAGTCGCGCAGGCGGGCAATGGCTTGGGTGCCTTTTCGACCTCGACCAAGCACATGCGACAATTGGCCGCGATGGACAATTTTTTGTGGTAGCAAAAATGCGGTATGTACACGCCCAGCTTGTTCGCTGCGTCCATCACGGTGGAGCCGCGTTCGGTTTGAACTGACTTGCCATCTATTTCAATATTGATCATTCCTCACCCAACCCGTCAGCTTCAAACCAAGCAACGCTTGTGTTCGATGTGATATTCAAATTCTTCACGGAAATGCCTGAGCATGCCCTGCACTGGCCAAACTGCTGCTTCGCCCAACGCGCAAATAGTACGTCCGGCAATGTTTTCGCCCACACTCAGCAATAAATCTAAGTCCTCGTTGCGCCCTTGGCCATGTTCGATACGGTGAATGATGCGATAGAGCCAGCCAGTGCCTTCGCGGCACGGCGTACATTGGCCGCAGGACTCCTCGTAATAAAAATAGGACAAACGTTCCAGCGCGCGCACCATGCAGGTGGTATCGTCCATGATGATCACTGCGCCAGTTCCCAGCATCGAACCCGCTTTGGAAATAGAGTCGTAGTCCATGTCCAGATCCATCATGATTTCTCCGGGCAACACCGGCATCGACGAGCCGCCTGGGATACAGGCTTTTAGCTTACGGCCTTCACGCAACCCCCCCGCCATTTCCAGCAATTTTTTGAAAGGTGTACCCATTGGCACTTCGAAATTGCCGGGATTATTTACATGGCCGGACACGGAA
>JBAQWL010000298.1:0-29536 GCA_049298895.1 Gallionella sp. | reverse complement strand
CATCTACTCCGTGCGGATGATTTCGAGCTAATCGATTACTGGTTAGATGACAAATACGAACGGGGCTTAGTAGCTGAAAACCTCGGGGAGCGCTGGTTAATTGATTTGCTTGACCGAAAGGATGATCACAGCAACAAGCTTGTTATGGAGTTGCTGGGAATTCTTTATAAGGTCATGTTTGTTGACAAACGCTATGGAGACTCGAGTCGGAAGGAGGCAATCCTACGCTTCGATAGTTGGCACGCTAGGAAAATTACGAAGAAGGCTGCCCCAAAAGCTGGCAAAGCGCTTGGACAGCTGGCTGTTGAGGTATTCCGAAATGGACTTGAGAATATTCTCAGGTCACTCAACAACGACAGATGGAGCTCACTATGGAGATCCGCAATTGAGGATCATGAGCAGAACCATTCGGCGGATGATGCGGAAGATATTCTTGTCGAGGGAATGCGAGACGCGTTGTTGGCTCATTTGGACGAAGCACCAGCCACTGCCAAGACCTACGTCGGCGAACTTTTTGGAAGTCCATTTGAAACCATGCAGCGCATCGCAATCTATGCAGTCAATCAACGTTACCAGCAGTTAAGTAAATTAATCGAGCAAGTTATCGTAGAGCGGCACTTCACCAGCAATTTTCGTCACGAGATGTGGCATCTATTACGCAACCACTATCCTGAGTTTTCGTTACAGGAAAAGACGCTGGTACAAGGGGTGATCACCGGTTTAGTGGTACAGGATGATAATGCTGAGCAAAGAGAAGGAGCGACCGCATACCAGCGTGCCATTTGGCTATCGGCAATTAAGGATTACGGTGATGATGAGGGTCAGCTTTTCAGGGAGTGCATCAAGATAATTGGTGGCGAGCCAGAGAATCCGGATTTTTCGAGTTACATGACTAGCGGAATGGTCGATCACAAATCGGCAATAACAAAGGAGCAACTCCTTTCATGGGATTCAGATGAACTAATCAATCAACTCAACGCATACCTCGAGTCCTATACCCCCCCCAGGATGTTTGATGGGCCTGATTTAGAAGGATTAACCAAGACACTTCGCCAGGTTGTGAAGGCAGAGCCGTTGCGGTTTCATAATCAACTACAAAAATATTCTTCATTGGGTATTCCGTACATCCATGAAATTATCGAAGCGTATCGCGAACTATGGTCAGAAAAAGCGCAGTTGCCTTGGGATGAAATATGGGGCGCTCTGCTGGGGTTTTGTCGTGACATAGTGAACCAAGATCGGTTTTGGCTTCAGGAAAATATTAAGGAAAGAAGCTCATTCGTCGCGAATAGATATTGGATCGTCAGCGGAATTGGAAGATTGATAGAAGTTGGCACAAAGACAGATGAGCATGCGTTCAGCGAGAAGTTGCTTAACCAAGCAGAAGAAGTAATTTCGATACTCATGGAAAAGGAAAAGGGGGAGGAGTTCAAGGTAGATAGCGATTCAGTGATGGTGGCTATTAACAGTCCTCGTGGGCACTGTATTGAAGCGCTCATAAATCTAACTTTACGTTCCTGCCGTTTGGCAGATAAGCAATTCGGCAACCATGAAGCTATTTGGGCTCACTTTCAACCGATTTATAACGCTGAGTTGACACGAGCAAATATCAATGAGTATGAATTTTCTACGCTCGTGACCAACTTCCTGCCTAATTTTCTTTATATGTCAAAGGAATGGATATTGGCGAATCTTGGGAACATCTTTGAACAAGATAATTATCTAAAATGGCTAAGCGCTATGAATGGGTATGCTTATGTCGGCTTGGTGTATGAAGAAATCTACAAGCATCTGAAGGAAAATGGCCATCTTATTCGAGCCTTGGATGACGAGAACATCAAGGAAAGAGTGACTGAGAAGGTTATTCAAAACATTGCAGTTGCATACGTTAACAACTTCGAGAAGTTGGGGGATGAGTCAAGCCTGATACATATTTTATTAATCCGCAGGAAGTATGAAGAGCTTAGTCAGCTAATTTGGTTTTTGTGGACACTGCGTAAGGATGGAGATGCGAATATACGTGCCAAGATTTTTGAATTATGGCCCCGTCTTCTGAAAGTGATTGACACAGAAAGCCGGGAAGGAAGGAAGCTGGCATCAAAGTTATGTAATTGGTCTGTATTTATAGATGAAGTTAACGAGAGAAACAAGCACCTAATCCACGCGGTTGCTCCGTTTGCAGAGGAAGAATACAACTCTCATGACTTGCTCGAGTGCATTGCCAGAATTAGCGCAAAGCAGCCTTTTGAAGCTTATGAGATATGGCTTCGACTTCTCGAAGGTACTACGAGTGACTTCCCAGAGGAAGCAATAAAATCTGCACTTACTAATTTGGTGCGAGTAGGATCGGAAGGGCAACGTAAGGCGAAAGATGTCGTGAGTAAGTATCTTAGAGGCGGTAACGAGCGGCCGTCTCTGTGGCTGCGAGAGATAAATACTGGAGATGCTCCATGACTAGCAAACTGCCGATTAACCTAGCCGATCTACTACGCCAGCGCACGCTGTGCGCGTTCTCTAACGATTTCGAGAATCTGGGCGACGGTTATATCGTTATCGGGCAGGACTGCGATGCCAACGGTCAACCAGTTTTTCCACCGATTGGTTTGCCCGACAATCAGTTGGACAAGATTCAGCGCGAACTGCTTGGGTATTGCAATCTGATTCAGCCGCCGCTCCTGACCCTAATCCACTCCCAGAGGAGGCTGGCGAAGTAACTGGGGGATGATCGGGCCTATGTATATCAAATACGTAATACTTCATTGATTCGATGAATTCAGCACATTATCACCTATTGAAAAAGTACACTTAAAGCGCTATAGTTCAACTTAATGATGAATTGGCGCGTAGAAGATATATAAACATGGCAATGTTGACAGGCATAGGCAAACTGGATCGCGAACGGCTGGCAGTTATTCTGCGCGGGACGAAGGGTACGGTTTTGGTTGCGCAGGCAGCTGCCATTCTGGGCGTCAGCCCGACTGATGCCGCCAAGATGCTTTCTCGTTGGCACAAGAAGGGTTGGCTGTCGCGGGTGAAGCGCGGCATCTATGTGCCGGTGCCCTTGGAGGCGAGCAGTACGAATGTTTCTTTGGAAGACCCGTGGCAAATCGCCGCCAGCCTGTACTCGCCCTGTTACATCGGAGGGTGGAGCGCAGCCGAGCATTGGGACCTGACCGAGCAGCTATTCCGCACCACGGTGGTGATGACGCAACTTACGCCGCGCGACCGCAATCCGGTCATCAAGGGGACGACGTTTCTGCTCTGCACCATCAACGAGAAGAAGATGTTTGGTCTCAAGACAATCTGGCGCGGACAAGTAAAGGTGTTGGTTTCCGATCCGACGCGGACGATTCTCGATATGCTGGCAGAACCCCGCTTGGGTGGCGGCATTCGTTCTGTGGGTGACATGCTAACGAACTATCTGCGTTCGGAGGCGAAGAATCTCGATCTATTGATTGGCTATGCCGACCAGTTGGGTAATGGTGCGGTCTTCAAGCGCTTGGGGTTTTTTCTTGAGCAGCGTGCGCCGAATGAACAAGTTGCTATCGAGCAATGTGCCCAGCGGCTGACCAAGGGCAATGCCCGCATTGATCCGAAGCAGCCCGCAGAACGGCTGGTTTCGCGCTGGCGGCTTTGGGTGCCGGAGAGCTGGCTAAAGGGTGCGGCATGATAGATCGCCAGGAGCTTGCAGAGTTGGCGCGGGAGCTGTCGCTCTCGCTAACTGTGGTGGAGAAAGACTATGTGCTGGGCTGGCTGCTGGCGGGCATTTCTGCCAATGAAGCGCTCGCGAAGCATTGGGTATTCAAGGGCGGCACTTGCCTCAAGAAGTGCTATTTCGAGACCTATCGCTTTTCAGAAGACCTCGACTTCACCATTACCGAAGAAGCCCAGATTGATGAGGGTTTTCTCCTCGCCGCCTTCCGCGATATTTCGGCGTGGATTTATGAAGAGAGCGGTATCGAAATACCCGCCGATCAAATTCGCTTCAAGATTGCCGACATCACCGGCGGGAAATATGCCGAGGGGCGCGTGTACTATGTTGGCCCTTTGCAGCAGCGTCGCAATCTTGCGCGTATCAAGTTTGATCTGACGAGCAAAGAAAAGCTGGTGTTGGCTCCGGTAGCGCGGGAAGTTCATCATCCCTATTCGGATCGACCGGAAGCCGGGATTCAGATTTTGAGCTACTGCTTCGAGGAGGTCTTCGCAGAAAAGGTCAGGGCGTTGGCCGAGCGGGAACGCCCCAGAGACCTTTACGATGTGGTGCATCTCTACCGGCATGACGAAATCCACCCCGACCGGGCTGTGATGATGAACACCTTGCGCGAGAAGTGCGCCTTCAAGAATATTCCAGTGCCGAACAGGGACTCGCTGATGCGACCCGACGCACGGGAAAAGCTGCTCGCCGAATGGGAAGACATGCTCGCGCATCAATTGCCTGTGCTGCCGCCTTTTGAGCAATTCTGGGATGAGTTGCCGCACGTGTTCGACTGGCTGTATGAGGTTGCCGAAAAGCCCACCTACGCGGCGATGCAGACGCGGGAGGCAATTGATGAGACTTGGCAACCGCCAGCGATGGTGCAGGCCTGGCATGTCGCCGTTCCGCTGGAATCGGTACGGTTCGCAGCGGCCAATCGGCTATGTGTCAATCTTCATTACAAGGATACATGGCGGCTCATCGAACCGTACTCGTTGCGCCGGAGCAGTGCAGGCAATCTGCTTCTCTGCGCAGTGAGGCACGATGACGGCGAGGTTCGCAGCTACCGGGTTGATCAGATTCAGGGTGTCGAGGTAAGCAAGACTCCATTTGTTCCGAAATATCCGGTGGAGCTGACACCCGCAGGGTCGCTGCATGCACCGGAAATTCAGAGGCGGACAATATCGGGCACACGTTCCTTTGCCACACAACCCAAGGCAAGAAGCAGGGCTATCGCGCCCACCGGTAGCGGGCCGACTCACGTTTTCAGATGCAGTGTTTGCGGGAAACTGTTCAAGCGAAAATCCTACGATGCCGCCCTGAATCCGCACAAGAACAAGCAGGGGTATCCCTGCTATGGTAGTTTTGGCACGTTCGTAAAGACGGAGTATTGAACGCCCATGTCCGAATATCTGCACGTCGAAAAACCATTTCTGGAACAGCTTGCCGCGCTGGGCTGGCAGGTGATCGACCAAGGTGTCGGCATCATTCCTTCTGATTCTGCACCAAGTCTGCGCGCTTCGTTCCGCGAGTGGTTGCTTCCTGATGTATTTCGCAATGCGGTGCGCGCCATCAATACAACCGGTGACGGAAAACCGTGGCTCACTGACCGTCAATTGGATGAGTTGCGCGACCAGATTTTGCGCCAACCGAACCGCACGCTGCTTGAGGCGAACGAGGCGATTCAGGCCTTGCTGTTCAAGGCGCAGGTGGATGCGAACGAGTTGACCGGGGAGCAAGACCCGGTGGTGAAACTGGTCGATTTCGCCAACCCCGCCAATAACCGGTTTCACGCGATCAACCAGTTCCGCATCGATACGCCGGGCTGCGTGAAGCAGTTCATCATCCCGGACATTGTGCTGTTCGTGAACGGTATCCCGCTGGCGGTGGTGGAGTGCAAGCTGGGCAGCCCGACTTGTGCGAATCCGATGCACGAAGCTTTTGTGCAGTTGCAGCGCTATCGCAATGCGCGCGATGCAACACAGGTGGCGGGGCTGAGAGAAGGCGAGCCGCGCCTGTTTCACAGCAATCTGTTGCTGATCCGCAGTAGCGGCGCAGAGGCAGACTACGGCACCCTGACCTCTGGCGAGGAGCACTTCTATGCCTGGAAGACGCTGTGGCCGGAAAGCGATGAGAGCTTAGTTAAGATGAACCCGCAGCAGCGGCTGATTCAGGGCATGCTGGGCAGGCAAAATTTGCTGCTTCTGTTGCGCACTTGTGCGGTGTTCATGGATACCGATTCGGGCAGGCGCATCAAGGTGGTGGCGCGCTATCAGCAATTCCGCGCGGCTGGCAAGATCATCGAGCGCTTGCGCCAGGGCGGGACGCCGATGGAGCGCAGCGGTGTGGTGTGGCATACGCAGGGCTCGGGTAAGTCGCTCACCATGGTGTTCGTGGCGCGCATGTTGCGCGCATCCCGCGACCTCAACGATTACAAGATTCTGCTGGTAAACGACCGTATCGATCTGGAGGATCAACTCGGCGAGACCGCCGCGCTGATCGGCGGCAAGGTGAATGTGATCGAGAACACGCAGGCATTGCGCCGTCATCTGGCAACGGACAGCTCTGACATCAATATGGTGATGGTGCACAAATTCCAGGAGCGCAAGGAGACACTGACGCCGCATGTGGCCGAGGCGCTGGGCACTTATCTGGCGATGCCTGCGTCCAGCACCTTTGGCGTGGTGAATACGTCCGAACGCATCATCCTGATGATAGACGAGGCGCATCGCACACAAGGCTCCGATCTTGGCGACAATCTGTTTGAGGCCTTTCCCAACGCCACCCGCATTGCCTTTACTGGAACGCCGCTGATTACCGAGCGCCATGCCGGGAAGAAGACGGTGAAGCGCTTCGGCGAATACATCGACACATACCGCCTGATGGATGCGGTGCATGACGGCGCGACGCTGCAAATTTTGTACGAAGGTAAAACTGCCGATACCGCGCTGAACGAGAAGCACGAATTTGATACCAAGTTCGAAGACCTGTTCCGCGACCGCAGCGAGGCCGATCTGCTGGCGATTAAGAAGAAATACGGCGCGACCGGCGACATTCTGGAAGCGGAGCAGCGCATTGGCGCGATTGCGCGGGACATGGTCAACCACTACATCGACAACATCTTACCTAATGGTTTCAAGGCACAGGTGGTGTGCCACTCCAAACTTGCCGCGATACGCTATCGGAGCGCGATTGAAGTGGCCTTGACCGAGCGCTTTGAGCGGGAGCGGCTGAAGGATTCTCCTGATCATGAATTGATAGCACAGATTGCTTTCCTCAAAGCGGTGGTGGTGATCTCATCGGATGGCACCAACGAGGCGGCTTACGTCACACAGGCGCGCAAGCAGGCCAAGGCATGGGACGCGGTTAAGAACTTCTGCAAGCCTTTCGACCGTGATGATGAGAGCAAGGAGCTGACCGGCATCGCATTCCTGATTGTTTGCGACATGCTGATTACCGGCTTCGATGCACCTGTCGAACAGGTGATGTACATAGACAAGAAGATACGCGAACACACCTTGTTGCAGGCCATCGCGCGCGTGAACCGGGTGGCCAAGGGTAAGAAGCGCGGCTATGTGGTGGACTACATAGGGCTGGCCAATCATCTCACCGAGGCGTTGACTCTTTATGCGGCGACCGATGAGCAGGAAGAGTTGCGGGATGGCTTGAAGAACATCACATCTGAGTTGCCGGTGCTGGATGAGCGCTATCAACGGTTGGTGCAGTTCTTCAAGGCTGCCGGGGTGAAGGGTATTGAGGATTTTGTGCAGGGGCGTTTGGGCAATGTCGAGGCCGATGCTGCCGTGGTTCACGCAGCGGTATCGGCATTGAAAGAGGAAAGACTGCGCGCGGACTTCGAGGTTTATCTGAAGAAGTTTTTCATGAGCATGGACATCATCCTGCCGCATGAATTCGCCCAACCCTATCGCGTTCCAGCCAAACGCTTCGGCTATATCCTGAGCGTGATCAAGGAGCGTTACAAGGACGAGAGCCTGGACTTGGGTGACGCGGGTGACAAGGTGAGGCGGCTGGTCAACGAGCATCTGGTGAGTTTGGGCATCAATCCTAAAGTCCCGCCGGTTGAGTTACTGGCCGAGGATTTTCTCGAACAGCTTAACCGCCACGCGAGCGGTAACGATGAGGCAAAGGCCAGCGAGATGGAACATGCCATCCGCAAGCATTGCACAGTTAAATTCGACGAAGACCCGGCGTTTTACAAAACGCTCTCTGAAAAAATGGAGCACTTGATCGACCAGTATCAGGGCCAATGGGATTTGCTGGCGGACGAGTTGGAAAAGTTAAGGACGGAAGCCGCCGCCGGACGTACTGCGCGCATTGAGGGGCTGGATAAGGAAGCCACGACTTTTTATGCGCATGTGGTCGATCTTGCGTTCGGCAAAAATGGCGTTCCGGCAGGACAGGCTGCCAAGATGAAGGCATTGATGGCGAATATTGTGGGGCTGCTTCAGGAAACCATCGGCATTATCGATTTCTGGAACAACCCGGCAGAGCAGAAACGTTTGCGCGGCGAATTAAATACGGCATTATTGATGGCTGACATACCAGAGGTGACAGCGAGTTTTGAGCGGCTGGCGGTGGAAATCATGAAGCTGGCAAAGAATCGTCACGAAGAATTGTTGAAAGGTTGATGCCATGTCAGCGAGACGTGTAAGAGACATCGAATACCAACTGCTGCGCAGTGGCGAGCGCAGGACTGCGGATATTGTTATCGAGCGCAATGGGCTGATTTCCGTTCGAGTGCCGGAACACCTATCCGAGGAACAAGCCGATGCGGTTGTGGAACACAAGCGGCTCTGGATATACCGGAATTTGGCCGAGTGGCGTGATTTGAATGCGGCGCGTGTTGTGCGTGAGTGGGTCAATGGCGAGGGTTTTCTTTACCTCGGTTGCGCCTATCGGTTATTGCTGACGCAGGAACAAAATGAACCGCTTAAGCTCAAGGATGGCCGCTTTTGCTTACAACGAAAATTTGTTGAGGCTGGCGGAGAAGATGCGGCCAAGCAGGTATTCGAAAAGTTCTATGTTGAAAAAGCTTTGGAGCGAATCAATAAACGTGTGGTCAATTTTGCTCCCAAGGTTGGCGTATCTCCAGTATCTGTAGAGGTAAGGGAAATCGGCTATCGCTGGGCAACTTGCACCTCGGATGGAAGACTGAGCTTTCATTGGAGGTGCATGATGGCATCGCCCAAAGTAATCGACTATATCGTGGTGCATGAGCTTTGCCATTTACATTATCTGGATCACACCGATGCGTTTTGGAATGAAGTTGACAAGGTGATGCCAGACTATGCAGAGAGAAAGGCGTGGCTTAGGGAGAATGGCGCTGCGCTGGATATCTAATGGTGCGTCTGAATTACTCTTATTTTGCCGTTTACTTGAATATCCGCTCGGTGTCGAAAGTTGCTGGTCGTGACCATCTGCTTTCGGGTAGTTCAATTCCAAATTGCATGAAGATGGGGAGCGGAAAAGTGAGCGTGGGAATCCGGCAGTTTGTGTCCTATCAAATTTGAGCTAATACAAATTAACTCCCTTTGAATATAACTACTCATCGACCTTGCCCCGCAGCGCCTTCAGCTGTCCGCGTTGAGTCTTGCCTTCGATCCGTCGCTTTACCGAACTTTTGGTCGGCTTTGTTGCGGTACGTACCTTGGGCGTGAGGGCTGCACTTTTGATCAAAGCTTGGAGTCGCGCAAGGGCATCATCGCGATTCTTGTCCTGACTGCGATAACGCTGCGCTTTGATGATAACGATACCGTCGCCGGAAATGCGCCTGTCCGCCAACTGCCTGAGTTTTTCTTTATAGTCATCCGGCAATGAAGAGGCAGTAATATCGAAGCGCAGATGAATGGCGGTTGAGACTTTGTTGACGTTCTGCCCACCCGCGCCTTGCGCGCGTATTGCGTTCAGTTCGATCTCGCTGTCCGGGATGGTGATGTAATTGGATATTCGCATCGTGGCGCGTGTGTAACGCGTTATGCTGGCTTTTCGAACACATGTTTCAAATATTTTCCCGTCACACTGTGATTATTTTTTGCGAGATCTTTCGGTGAGCCCTCGGCGATGATGCGGCCTCCGCCGTCGCCACCTTCCGGTCCGAGGTCGATTACCCAATCGGCAGTTTTGATCACATCGAGGTTGTGTTCGATCACCACCACGGTGTTGCCTTGGTCGCGCAATTTGTGGATCACTTTTAGCAGCAGCGAGATGTCGTGGAAGTGCAGGCCGGTGGTCGGCTCGTCGAGGATGTAGAGAGTACGTCCGGTGTCTCGCTTGGAAAGTTCCAGCGACAGTTTGACGCGTTGAGCTTCGCCACCGGATAGTGTGGTAGCGGATTGGCCCAGCGTGATGTAGCCTAGACCCACATCCAGCAGCGTTTGCAGTTTGCGCGCGATGATGGGCACGGGCGCGAAAAATTCGTGCGCTTGCTCGACAGTCATCTGCAAAATCTGGTGGACGTTTTTACCTTTGTAGTTGATCTCCAGCGTCTCGCGGTTGTAGCGCTGGCCGTGGCACACGTCGCACGGCACATACACGTCGGGCAAGAAGTGCATCTCTACTTTGATGACGCCGTCGCCCTGGCAGGATTCGCAGCGCCCGCCCTTGACGTTGAAGGAGAAGCGTCCCGGCCCATAGCCGCGCTCACGCGCTGACGGCACGCCGGCGAACAACTCGCGGATCGGCGTAAACAAGCCAGTGTAAGTGGCCGGATTGGATCGCGGCGTGCGTCCGATCGGACTTTGATCGACATTGATTGCCTTGTCGAAGAATTCCAGCCCGCTGATCTCAGCGTAAGGAGCGGGTTCGGTATTGCTACCATATAGATGTTGCGCCAAGGCGGGATACAGCGTGTCGTTTATCAGCGTTGATTTACCGGAGCCGGAAACACCGGTCACGCATACCATCAAGCCGACTGGAAGATTGAGTGTTACCTGCTTCAAATTATTGCCACTTGCACCTACGATTTGCACCGTTCGTTTTGCATTCGGCGTCAGGCATTTTTTAGGCATTGCAATGCTGCGGCGACCAGTCAGATAATCGGCAGTCAGAGACTCTTTATTCTGGCAGACTTCATCCGGTGTGCCTTGCGCCACAATCATCCCACCATGCTCGCCCGCACCCGGCCCCATGTCCACTACATAATCGGCGGCGCGTATCGCCTCTTCGTCGTGTTCCACCACGATCACGCTGTTGCCCATATCGCGCAGCTTCTTCAGCGTTTGCAGCAGGCGGTCATTGTCGCGCTGATGCAGGCCGATGGAGGGCTCGTCCAACACATACATCACACCGGTCAGGCCGGATCCGATCTGTGAAGCCAAACGTATGCGCTGCGATTCTCCGCCAGACAAGGTTTCGGCGGAGCGCTCAAGTGACAGATAATCCAACCCGACGTTGTTCAAAAAGGTTAAACGGCTGGCAATTTCATGCACGATCTTTTCTGCAATCGCCTGCTTGTTGCCTTTTAGTGTCAGGCCTTGAAAAAAAGTCAGCGCCTGTTTTAGCGGCAGCGCGCTGATTTCATAAATGTTCTGATCCGCAACGCGCACATGACGTGCTTCAAGACGCAAGCGTGTGCCTTTGCATTCCGGGCAGGCACAACTGTTCAGATACTTCGCTAGTTCTTCTCGCACGGTAGGCGAGTCGGTCTCTTTGTAGCGACGCTCCAGGTTGTGGACGATACCTTCGAATGCATGCTGCTTTAACGTAGACTTGCTGTGTTCATTCAGGTACTGAAATGAAATCTCTTCCTTACCACTGCCATACAAAATTACTTGCTGAATCTTGTCGGGTAGACTTTCAAAGGATTGTTCAATATCGAAAACGTAATGCTTGGCAAGCCCAGCAAGCAACTGGTGATAAAACTGGTTACGCCTGTCCCAACCCTTAATCGCACCAGAGCTTAAGCTTAGCCTAGGAAAAGCGACAATGCGCTTGGGATCGAAAAAGGTGATGTTGCCGAGCCCGTCGCACCTGGGGCACGCGCCCATTGGATTGTTAAACGAGAACAAACGTGGCTCCAGTTCCGGCAGCGAGTAGTCGCAGATCGGGCAGGCAAATTTCGACGAGAACATGTGCTCCTTGTTGCTATCCATCTCGACCGCCACCGCGCGACCATCAGCATGGCGCAACGCCGTTTCGAACGACTCTGCCAGACGCTGTTTGGACTCTACATTCACCTTCAGCCTGTCCACCACAATCTCGACGGTGTGCTTCTTGGTTTTTTTCAATGCTGGCAACGCGTCCATCTCATACACCTTGCCGTTGACGCGCAGCCGCGTAAAACCCTGCGCACGCAGCTCGTCGAACAGATCCAGTTGCTCACCTTTGCGTTCCACCACCAGCGGTGACAGGATCATGATCTTAGTGCCTTCCGGTAATTCCAGCACGTGATCCACCATTTGCCCGACGCTCTGCGCCTGTAACACCAGATCGTGCTGGGGGCAATAAGGGTCGCCGGCGCGCGCGAACAACAGGCGCAGATAATCGTGTATTTCGGTGACCGTGCCGACCGTGGAGCGCGGATTGTGCGAAGTGGCCTTCTGCTCGATGGCGATAGCGGGTGACAAACCCTCGATCAGGTCCACATCCGGCTTTTCCATCAACTGCAGGAATTGCCGCGCGTAGGCAGAAAGTGATTCCACGTAGCGGCGCTGCCCCTCGGCATACAAGGTGTCAAACGCGAGTGAGGACTTACCAGAGCCGGACAAACCGGTGATCACCACCAGCTTGTGGCGCGGCAGATCGAGGCTGATGTTCTTTAGATTGTGGGTGCGAGCACCGCGTATGCGTATCTGTTCCATGCAAACCAGTTTGATTGAGGCGACCTAACAGTTTACGCGAATTTCTGCTCTTTCCCAACCCGCAGAAACGAGGGGGGAGCAACCTTCTCGAACTTTCGCATGTCTGCGCATAGGTAGTTCCGTATCATTTCTGCATGCGGTCAACTGATAATCAGAAATGGACTACCACGGATAATTTATAATTCGAGTATGCTATACCTGACCCCTTTAATTGACTTACATTCAATCAAATTGTTGTGGCCGCTTTCTGGAATAATAGAGGATGCATAATAAAATTGGTTTGATATTGACTGGGGGCGGGGCACGTTCCGCTTACCAGGTCGGCGTATTAAAAGCGATTGCCAAAATATTGCCGCGCACCGCGCCCAGTCCATTTTCGGTTATCTGCGGTACATCTGCGGGGGCAGTTAATGCTGTTGCATTGGCCATAAATGCCGATAGTTTTCGTGGTGGCGTTAAACAGTTGCTTAGTTTCTGGAAAGATTTGCGAACTGAGGATGTATACCGTTCTGATCCAATCGGCGCGTTTAGCAATTCCGCGCGTTGGTTTGCCGGGTTGTTACTAAGTGCTTTTGGCAGCAATAAATTTAATCACGTGTCTCTGCTGGATAATGCACCGTTGAAGCGATTGCTCCAAGAAACCCTCCCGTTAAATAAAATTCAGGAAAGTTTAGATGCCGGATATCTGCAGGCATTGGGCATTACCGCTTCTGGGTATACTACAGAACAATCGGTGACTTTTTTTCAGGCTCAGAAGGATGTGCAGAGTTGGCAACGATCACAGCGCCTGGGATTGCCAACCCTGATTGAAATTGACCATTTACTGGCGTCCTCGGCCATACCCTTTCTTTTCCCGGCGGTGCGCATTAACCGGGAGTATTTCGGCGATGGCTCAATGCGCCAAATCGCGCCTATCAGCCCGGCCTTACATCTGGGAGCAAAACGAGTGATGATTATAGGCATGGGGAGAAGCAATCTGGCACCTTCTGAGCGCATCCAAGTTTCCAGCCACCCTTCTTTGGCGCAGATTGCGGGTCATGCGCTAAACAGTATCTTTCTGGATACCATGGAGCTTGACTTGGAAAGATTGCGACGAATCAACCATACCGTCAGTTTGGTACACGAAGAAAGACGCTCAAATACCACCTTGGGTCATGTCGATGTGCTGGTAATTGAGCCCAGTCAGAGGATAGATGAAATTGCCAAGCGTTATATTTCCAGGCTTCCTTGGAGTATTCGTTTTATGCTACGCGGAATTGGCGCAATGCGCAGCAGTGGAGCCAATCTGGTGAATTATTTGCTATTTGAGAAGGGATACTGCAGAGCCTTGATCGAACTGGGATACCATGATGCTATGCAACGCAAAGAAGAAATACTTGCGTTTCTCGGCTCGGGCGCAGAAACAAAAACTGTAGGCTGAGCAATCAGACAACCTCTGGCCTGTCTGCTTGCTCGACGGCAATTAGCCTCAGTCACATTCACCAGTCAAAATCATCATGTTCAAGTTTCTCGAATCTCTTATCCGTGGTACCAAACCCCACGCTGCGGCAACGCCGCCAAGCAGACGACTCTCTTTTTATTGGCATTTCATCAGCCAGACTCCCTGGCCTTACGTAGCCAGGCTGGGCACCAGCTGGTGTGCTGGCGGCTTCTGGCAGGTCAGCGAAGCTCAGTTTAGCAAAACTTCAAATTTTGGTATGGGCGCATTGCCCGAAGCTGAAATCCATCATTACACTTTAGAATGAATAAAACGGACGCTCGCCACAGACTGCAATGTGCTGCGGATTCAACCGGTTCCTCTATGTGAAGTGGGTTCAACTGATCATCCCTGTACTTCAGGATGGCTGCCTAAATTGCATTCCCATATTCCTGATTATGTATATCCAGGCCCTTCGGTAGTTTGTTCGCCTCCCGTTTGTATGGTGTAAGATGAAAGCCTCTGCCTGATTTTATTGTTTTGAAAAGCGAGAAATTATGGGAACTTCATTGATAGTCTTTCTGGTGATTGTTGCACTGATCGTTTTTTATGTGATCGGGATATTCAATAAGCTGGTTACGCTGAAGAATCGTTACAAGAATGCCTTTGCGCAGATCGAGGTGCAATTGAGGCGGCGCTACGACCTGATACCCAATCTGGTCGAGACCGCGAAGGGTTATATCAAGCATGAGCGTGAGACCCTGGAGGCAGTGGTTCAGGCGCGTAATACGGCGCAAAAGATGTTGTCATCCGCGGCAGCCGATCCGAGCAATGCCGAGGCGATGAAAGGCTTGAGCGGTGCCGAAGGCAAATTGGCTGGTGCGATGATGAACTTTAATATGGTGATGGAGGCCTATCCGGATCTCAAGGCCAATCAGAACATGATGCAGTTAAGCGAGGAGCTGATCTCCACCGAAAATAAAGTCTCTTTCTCGCGGCAGGCCTTTAACGACCAGGTGATGGCCTACAACATCTACAGGCAGACGTTTCCCCCGGTGTTTTTTGCGGCAATGTTCGGTCATTCACAGGATGCGACCTTGCTGGAATTCGAGGACACAGCTGCCATACAGGCTGCGCCAAAAGTCTCGTTCTAGTCACTGTAGTGTTGTATTCCGGCGTTTGAGATGAATTTCTTCGAGTCACAGGACCGTGTCCGTAAGCACACGTTCCAGCTTGTCTTGCTGTTTTCTCTGGCAGTGATCACCTTGATCATCATGACCAATCTTCTGGTCATGGTGGTGTTCGGTTTTATCAGTAACGAACAATTGCAAAGCAGCGGGGCGCTCATTCAGAAAATGGATTGGCAGAAATTCGCCTTGGTCAGCGCAGCTGTCGGTGCCGTGGTGTTGATGGGCAGCCTCTACAAGATCATGGCCTTGTCGGCCGGTGGCAAGGCCGTTGCGGATGCGCTGGGCGGACAATTGATCCCGCAAAATACGGGTGACCTCAAGCAACGCAGATTATTGAATGTGGTGGAAGAGATGGCCATCGCCTCCGGCACACCGGCACCACCGGTTTATATACTGATGGGTGAACCGGGCATCAATGCCTTTGCGGCCGGTTTCACACCACGCGATGCCGTTATCGGGGTTACCCAGGGGTTGATCGACCATTTGAGTCGTGAGCAGCTGCAGGGCGTGATCGCCCATGAGTTCAGTCATATCTTTAATGGCGATATGCGGCTCAACATCCGCTTGATGGGTGTGCTGAACGGCATCCTGATCATCGGCCTGGCGGGCTACTATATTTTGCGTTCCACTGCCTATTCGGGGCGCGGGCGGAATAGCAAAGGCTCGGGTGGCATCATAGGGCTGGCTATCGGGCTGATGGCCATCGGCTTTGCTGGTACCTTTTTCGGTGGCCTAATCAAGGCCGCGGTGAGCCGGCAACGCGAATATCTGGCGGATGCATCGGCGGTTCAGTTTACCCGCAACCCGGACGGGATTGCGGGCGCACTGAAGCGGATCGGCGGGCTCGAGTCTGGTTCCATCGTGGAAAACCCCGGCGCGCCCGAAGTCAGCCATGCCTTTTTTGCCCAAGGCGTTTCGGGTTTCATGCAAGCATTGTCAGCCACGCATCCGCCGCTGGCCGAGCGCATCAAGCGTATCGATCCGCATTGGGACGGCAAATTCGATTCTGCCGACAAGACCGACTCACTCCGGGAGGACGAGGCCGGTACAAATGCAACCCTATCGCGGGAAGAGCTGGCGCAAAAGGCCGCTACTGTTGCAGTCGGCGCCACCATGGCCAGCGTCGCGAAAGCGATCGACCAGATCGGCAATCCAAAACAGGAAACGATAGCTCACGCCCGCGCGCTGATCGCCGAGTTGCCCGTGGCTATCAAAGAGGCTGCCCGTGAATCCTATGGCGCTCGCGCCGTGATATATGCCCTGGTGCTTGATAAGGGTCAGGAGATTCGTGGCAGGCAATTGAAACATTTGCAGGCGTATGCCGATCCGGATGTCTACGTGTTGACGCAAAAGCTGATTCCGGAAATGGACGGGCTGGATATCAGATATCGTCTGCCGCTGATCGATATCGCCATCCCGGCGCTGAAGCAGTTATCCATCAGCCAGTACCAGACATTCAGGAAAAATCTGACCACGTTGATCGAAATGGATTCCAGGGTTGATCTGCTGGAATGGTCGCTGCAAAAAATCCTGTTCAACCATCTGGATGGGCAGTTTCTCAAGCTGGCGCACACGAAGACGCGCTATTCCCATCTCAATCAGCTCAAGAAGGAAGTCGAGCTGATCCTCTCGGTGATAGCCTATGCCGGTCATCAGGATCAAAAAAAAATAGAAGCTGCATTTGGTGCAGCAACAAACACGCTGGATTCCAAAGGGCTTCGATTACTGGCGAGAAATGAAATCAGACTTGCTGATCTGGATAGCGCCCTCGAAGAACTGGAAAAGCTGAGGCCGTTGGCCAAACCACGACTGCTGAAGGCCTGCGCCACCAGTGTCGTGCATGACCAAAAGATATCGCCCGTTGAAGTCGAATTGCTGCGCGCCTTTTCGGATGTGCTCGATTGCCCGATGCCGCCTATCATTCAGTAGGTAGCATCGGGAATGATATGAACAGTTCAGCCAGCCCCTTGATTTTGTATTTTCCCTGCCTTTTTAACGATCCCTGCAATATTTCCATCAGTGAATCGTCTTCACTGGTATGGATACGACACTTGCTTACAACGCGCTGATGGCTGAACAAGACAAACGTATCGCTGAAACCGTCACGCGCGAACGCGGGCAGCCAGGGAATTTCTTCCGGCGGCGCGTACCCGATGCGAGCGAGGCCGAGGATATCTTGCAAGATGTGTTCTACGAGTTCGTGGCGGCGTACCGTCTGCCGGAACCCATCGAGCAGGTCGGTGCGTGGCTTATCCGAGTGGCGCGCAATCGAATCATCGACCGCTTTCGCAAAAAGAAAGAGGAGCCGTTTCCCGAAGTGGCGGGCGAGGGTGATGGGGGAAGTTGGCTGGATGAAGTTTTGCCATCGCCGGAAGCTGCTTATGCCCGAGAGGTGTTGCTGGAAGAGTTGTATACCGCGCTGGCCTAACTGCCGGCGGAGCACCACGAAGTGGAGTGGCGTAGTTTCAAGGAGCTGGCAGCGGAAAGCGGTGTGGGTGTGAGTACCTTGCTGGCGCGCAAGCGTTATGCGGTGATGCACTTGCGCACAAAATTACAATATGTCTATGATGAATTTAATTTGTAAAGGAGAGCTGAGATGGGCATGAACTGTAAATCGAGTTGTGGGTTGAGATGCGGGAAATTTATCATCCTGGCGGTATTGGGCATCGCTGCCTTGGGCTGGGTTGTGATGATGCTGTGGAACTGGCTGATGCCAGCATTGTTCGTTGACGGCAGGAAGATCGGTTATCTGCAAGCCTTGGGGCTGCTGGTGTTGAGCAAGATATTGTTCGGTGGCTTTCGTGGTCACGGTTGTCATGGACGCTGGCATCGCAATCGTTTAGAAAACATGGCACCGGATGAGCGCGAGAAATTCCAGGCTGGGATGCATGGCTGGTTCTGCAAGGGTAAGGGTGAATCGGCTGAGACCAAGGAGTAGCACGTAGACTTTGAACTTGGAAAAGGATGAACTTAAATCCGGTAGTTACAGAGAAATACTCCTCGATACGACTGCAGTGCGGGCTACTGATTGCAATACTGGTGAACGACTAGCGATCCCATTAAGCAACCAGAGGACGGTTACCAAGTAGTTGGTTATAGCCATTCAACTTGGATGTCAAAGAACGCTAGCTAAGCTGCTGGTTATCAGGGTAAACGGCCTCTTCATGGTGACCACCCGTTGCCTAGTGCAGCAAGGTGTATCGAAGCATGAATGGGGTGACACTCGACAGCTGTGGGATGATGGGCAGTTCAACCCGCCATCATCTTTTGCTTTTGCATAACCCTGTTGGCAGATGCTCTGACCTGCTAAAATACGCGACTTTTAACGCATTTCCCGAAAATATCCATGCAACATATATCCGAATCCATGACCCCGGCGGAACGCCGGGCCAGTACCGGCTTGGCCAGCATCTATGGGCTGCGCATGCTGGGCCTGTTCATTATCCTGCCCGTTTTTGCGCTGTATGCGGAACATCTGCCCGGCGGCGAGAGCCATCTTTTGATGGGCATTGCCCTTGGGGCTTACGGCCTGACCCAAGCGATTCTGCAAATCCCGGCGGGTTGGCTATCTGACCGATACGGGCGCAAGCCGGTGATCTACATCAGCCTGATCCTGTTTGCGTTGGGCAGTTTCATCGCCGCCTATGCTGGCGACATCTACTGGGTGATCGTAGGGCGCGTGGTTCAGGGCGCGGGTGCGCTGAACGCAGCAGTGATGGCGCTCACCGCCGACCTGACCCGTGAGGAGCATCGCACTAAGGCAATGGCGATGATAGGTATTACCATCGGCATCACTTTTTCGATTTCGATGGTACTGTCACCGTTGCTTAATAGCTTGATCGGTGTGCCCGGCATCTTTGCCATGACCGGCGTTCTGGCCCTGCTGGCGATGGGTGTGGTGAAATGGGTGATACCCGATCCGGCGATCACGCGCTTTCACAGCGACACCGAAGCCAGCTGGGGGCATTTCGCCGAGGTGCTGCGCAACAAGGAATTATTGCGTCTCGACTTCGGCATCTTCTCGTTGCATGCGATCCTGATGTCGGTGTTCATGCAGGTGCCGTTCGTGCTGCAGCGCAACGGGCTGGATGTGGCGCAGCACTGGTACGTTTATCTGCCGGTGATGCTGATCGCGTTTGCGCTGATGGTACCGCCCATCATCATCGCGGAGAAAAAGGCCAAGATGAAGCAGATATTCATGCTGGCGATCTTTCTGGCGATGAGCGCACAAGCCCTGTTGATGTTTGCGCAGAACAGTTTATGGGGTGTGGCCGTGGCGCTGCTGGTGTTTTTTACCGCTTTTAATGTACTGGAAGCCACGCTGCCTTCTATGATCAGCAAAATTGCACCACTGGCCGCCAAGGGCACCGCAATGGGCGTGTACAGCAGCGTGCAGTTCCTCGGCGCGTTTTCCGGCGCGGCTGTGGGCGGTGCGTTGATGCAATATGTCGGCGGCAATGCGGTATTTGTGCTCGCTATCGTGCTGCTGCTGCTGTGGCTGGTGGTCGCATCCGGCATGAATCCTCCGGCTGCGGTGAGTACCAAGATGTATCATCTGGAAGATATGACCAGTGCTCAGGGTGTATTATTGCAGCAGCAACTCGCGCAACTGCAAGGCGTGCATGAAGTAATGGTATTGGCTACGGAGAACATTGCTTGCCTGAAGGTAGATATGAAGGGATATGACAAAGGTGCAGTGGAACAACTCGTGATGCCTTCTCCCCAAGGGTAGAGGCGGCAATCTTGAAAAACGTAAAATCTGAAAGGAGGGCAACATGTCGGTGAACAAAGTGATTCTGGTCGGCCGTCTCGGCAAAGACCCGGAAACCCGTTACATGACCAGCGGTGAAGCGGTGACTAACTGCACGCTGGCGACTTCCGAAAATTGGAAAGACAAGAGCGGCGAGAAGCAGGAAAAAACCGAGTGGCATAACCTGGTGTTCTATCGCCGCCTCGCCGAGATCGCCGGAGAGTACCTAAAAAAAGGCTCGCAGATATACGCCGAGGGGAAATTGCAAACCCGCAAATGGCAAGACAAGGAAGGCAAGGACCGCTACACCACCGAAATCGTGGTCAATGAAATGACTATGCTGGGAGGTAAGTCCTCTAGCGCGGGTAGTTTCGAGGTGGTGGAGAATAAACCGGCTTCGGCTTCATCCGGCAGCGGCCCTGCTTCTGCCAAAGCTGCACCCACAGCAAAGGGGAGCTTTGATAATTTCGACGACGATATTCCGTTTTAGTCCGAAATATGTTGCAAATGAGAGGCCGTCTGTTTGACGGCCTCTTTCCTTTGAAGCGTCAATCAGGCTTGCTGGATGTTCCAAAATTTACTTGAAATCTGAAAAATAAGCACCACTTACGTCCTGGCCATTTGTAAATACTAGAAGGGGAATTTTATGACTGAAAGCGCTACCGTAAACCGTGAGACATTAGGTTTTCAAGCCGAAGTCAAACAACTGCTGCAACTGATGATTCACTCGCTGTATTCAAATCGCGAGATTTTTTTGCGTGAACTAATTTCCAATGCTTCTGATGCCTGCGATAAATTGCGCTTCGAAGCTTTGCACAATGCAGCGCTGTTCGAAACAGACTCTGAATTACAGATACGTATCAGCTACGACAAGGAAACCCGGACATTGACGATTGCCGATAACGGCATCGGCATGAGCCGGGACGAGGTCATCAATAATCTGGGCACGATCGCAAAATCGGGTACACGGGAATTTTTCTCCAAACTGAGTGGCGACCAGCAGAAGGATGCGAGCCTGATCGGCCAGTTCGGCGTCGGCTTCTATTCCGCCTTCATCGTGGCCGACAAGGTCACGGTCATGACCCGCCGTGCCGGCGAAAGCGCAGACCAGGGCGTGCGCTGGGAATCGGATGGTGGCGGGGAGTTCACCATCGAGATGTTGGATAAGGCGAATCGAGGCACCGAAGTGACGCTGCATCTGCGCGCTGACCAGGACGACTTGCTGACCGGTCACAAGCTGCGTTCCATCATCCACAAATATTCCGATCACATCGTCCAGCCTATCCTGATGAAAAAAGAGGAATGGAAGGATGGCAAGCAGGCGATCCTGGACGAGGATGAGACAGTCAACCAGGCTTCCGCGTTGTGGGCGCGTTCCAGGAACGAGATTTCTGAAGATGAATACAAGGCGTTCTACAAGCATGTCGGCCATGATTATGAAGACCCACTGGCATGGACGCACGCCCGTGTGGAAGGCCGCCAGGAATACACGCAACTGCTCTATATCCCGTCGCGCGCGCCCTTCGATCTGTGGGATCACAAGGCGCGCCACGGCATCAAGCTGTATGTGCGCCGCGTGTTCATCATGGACGATGCCGAACAACTGCTGCCTCCTTACCTGCGCTTTGTGCGCGGTATTGTCGATACCAATGACCTGCCGTTGAACGTGTCACGCGAAATCCTCCAGGAATCGAAAGACATTGAAGCGATACGCTCGGGCTGCACCAAGAAGATACTCGGCCTGCTTGAAGACCTGGCGGCCAATGACAAGGAAAAATACGCAAAATTTTGGGCAGAGTTCGGCCTGGTGCTGAAAGAAGGAGCCGGGCAGGACTACACCAACCAGGAAAAGATCGCCAGCCTGTTGCGCTTCGCCACTACCTATGCGGATACCACCGAAGAGACCATTTCACTGGCGGACTACATCGGGCGGATGAAGGAAGGGCAGGACAAGATCTACTACATCACCGCCGATACCTTCAATGCCGCAAAGAACAGTCCGCATCTGGAAGTGTTCCGCAAAAAAGGCATCGAGGTGCTGCTGCTTACCGCGCGCGTGGACGAGTGGGTGGTCGGTTCATTGACCGAGTTCGGCGGCAAGCAACTGGCCTCCGTGGCCAAGGGCGGGCTCGATCTGGGCAAGCTTGAGGACGAAGCGGAGAAACAGGAGCAGGAGAAGCAGGCCAGCGATCACAAGGAGCTGACCGAGAAGATCAAGGCGAGTCTGAAAGAGCGCGTCAAGGAAGTCCGGGTGACGCATCGCCTGACCGATTCGCCGGCATGTCTGGTGGCGGACGAGCATGATATCGGCGGCAACATGGCACGCATGCTAAAGGCAGCCGGACAAAAGATCCCCACTACGCTGCCGATACTGGAGATCAATCCGGGTCACCCGGTCGTGATGCGCTTGAAGGAAGAGCAGAAGTATTTCGATGACTGGGCCGCTGTGCTGTTCGACCAGGCCTTGCTGGCCGAAGGCGGCCAACTGGACGACCCGGCTGGATTCGTTAAGCGCATCAACCAGCTGATGCTGGAAATGCGGGCTGGCTGATACATTTGTGAGTTCTTCTGAGAATTAATACTTCGTCATTTCCGCCTTCGCGGGAATGACGATCCTTTAGAGATGCTCTTGCAAGAAAAAGTTACAGTGGTCGCCAGTGCATACGATAAGTGGACCCAATGTGAATGCAAAAATTAGAATAGATTTTGTTTCCGATGTCTCATGCCCATGGTGTGCTATCGGATTGAAATCGCTTGATGCAGCGCTAACCCGCTTGAACGAGCAGGTGACGGCTGAGGTTCATTTTCAGCCTTTCGAGCTTAATCCCAAGATGCCTGCCGATGGGCAGGACATCAGGGAGCACTTGATCCGGAAATATGGTTTGACGCCAAAACAGTATGACCACAACGCCGAGGCGCTGCGTGTGCGCGGTGAGCAGGTCGGCTTTACTTTCAGCACGGACAAGCGCGGCCGCATCTACAACACTTTCGATGCTCACAGGCTGCTGCATTGGGCCGGTTTGGAAGGTTGCCAACTGGCGCTGGAACATGCGCTCTTCCAGGCTTATTTTACCGACGGGGAGGATCCGTCCTCTCACGAGACTTTAGTTGGCCTGGCTGAAAAAGCGGGGCTGGATGCGACCCGTGCGCGGAAGATCCTGTTGTCCGGTGAATATGCCAAAGAAGTCCGTGAGCGTGAGCGCTATTATCTCGAGCTGGGCATCAATGCCGTGCCGTCGGTCATCATCAACGAGCGCCACCTGATCCAGGGAGGACAACCCGCTGATGTGTTCGCACAAGCGCTGCGTAAAATCGCTTTGGAGCAATAACCCGGGGTGAGCGAACCGTGGTGATCCAACTGGTTGACGCCGGCTGTTACAATTCAATGTGAAATCAACAATAACTACAGGAAAAAATGATGAAGGCAGCTATCGTTGTGATGTTATTGACCATGTTCCTCGGTGGTTGTGGCAAAGGTGCAGATCCGCGTGAGGAGCTGAACAAACTTCAAGCGAAACCGGGCTATCGCGAGGCAAGGATCTTTTGCGCGCAATGCCATAAGCTACCCGCCGCTGAGCAACACGTATCCGCTGCATGGCCGGCTGTCATAGAGCGCATGGAAGGCCATATGAAGGTGAACAACAGGAAGATACCCACCAGGCAAGATCGTGCAGCGATCATTGGTTTTTTCCAAAGCAGTCCACCGTGATGGTAGTGAGCCGGGCGCCGGAGTAGAATGGTTCGAAGAACGCGATATTCGGTTGGAGCCCCGATCTTTGCCATGCTTTGGAAATGCACTCCTTTTTCACGATGAATGCCGCAGACAGAAAGGGCGCTGTCGCTATTCACCAATGCTGTTCATAATACCAACCATGCTGGCTGTCAGAGTGTGGGAGGACACATAATCATGCAACGCGATATCAGGATGTCCTGGTGCGGGGTGATACTGCTGATGCTGATCAGCAGTACGGGCTTTGCCGAGGTGGTTGAGCGGCGCAAGGATCAGTTTGGCCGGGATTTTGCCTACTACCTCTATCCGATCGTCGGTGAAATTCCCGGTCTGGGCAAAGCTGCCGGGTTGGGTGCGAGCGTGTCGAACATCGGCGATGGCGATACCGACTTTACCGGCTACTATGTGCGCGGCGATTTCAAGGCGACCGGTGCTGCATTGCTGGATTACCATGTGATTCCGCAACGCCTGATCTTCGATGTGGGCTATAACGACTATCTGGTCGCACCGGTATCCTACAACCGTGGTATCGCTTCCGACCCGGTCGATGTGATCCACCCCAAGGTGGAAGGGGGTTATCTTCTAGGTCAACTGACCTTGACCTTCGATCAGCGCCGCTATGAAATGTTCGTACGCATGTTGAGCGGGCGGGATCGTCTGCTTGGGGTGCTGGACAAGAATGGCCAGGCGTTTGCGAATGTGGACACCAGTTGGAAAAGAGGCGAATCGGTATCGCTTGGCGGCTCGCTTGATCTGACTGATGACCGGCTCGATCCGCGCGAAGGCGTGCGCTTCGAGTTTGCCAGCCGTCTGCCCAATAGCTACGGCGGCCCGGATGCGAGCGAGTATTACGTCAGCGACTACAATCTCACCGGTTACTTGCCGATGCGCGAGTGGGATACGCTGGTGTTCAATGTATTCCACTCTCATGCCCATGTCACCCGCGAGGGTCTTACCGACTATGCACTGCTGCAACAACGCTACGGCCTGAACTGTGCCACGGCGCCGGATCCAACTGCGTGCCAGTCTGCCGAAGACAAGCTGTTGGCGGGCATGCTGGCCAACAGCCAACATGGCACCGCCTCTGCATTAGGGGGAACCCAGCGGTTACGCTCCTTTGATAGCGGGCGTTTCTATGCGGGGCAGGCGCTATCCTATGGGGTCGAGTACCGCTGGAATCTGACCGATGAGCGTACGCCGTTCAATATCTATGTGGCCAAGGGAGTGCGTACCGGCATCCAGTTGGCCGCATTTGTTGAGCGGGGTATGGTGGCGGACCAGTTCAGTGAACTGTTCAAGGACGGCCGCAACAGTTACGGGATAGGGGCACGCTTGGTGTTGTCCGGCGTGATCATCCGTTTCGATCTGGCACGCGGTAATGAGGGCGCCCAGAGCCAGCTGTTCATTACCTACCCGTGGAGCATGTTCTCGGTGGATAGCCCCAACTAAGTGGTGAGCAGTTCCGGTAACAACGTTCCGGCAATGTAATGAAAAAGGCCGGTTGCTTGCGCAACCGGCCTTTTCTTGTGGAACGATGCAGAACTCAGGCGTAATAGCGCAAACGCCTGGAAAACTGTTGCAATGCCTCGATGCCGCTGGCTTCGGCGCGATGGCACCAGTCCTCAAGGTCTTTCACCATCTGCTCCTTGGTAGCTGTAGAGCGATGCCAGATCGCGACGAGATCATTGCGCAAGGTGTAGGCGATATTCAGCTTCAGGCTGGTTTGTATGACCAAGCCCAACTTTAATTTTTCCTGATTGCTCAGATTGGTCTCATCGATATGCAGCCAGTGTTTGATGCGCTTGAAATCGACTTTTCCAAGGTCGGGCATGCGCTGCCTGAGATGGGAGATTTCCTCATGATAAGTGTGCTGCAGCAAGTTGGCATATTTCGCCAGCACTTCGTAGCGATTGGCTAACACTGCACTTACTGTATCGATATCACATGCTGTTTTTGCTCTATTTAGACGCACCTTCGGGGCAACCCTTTTAACCTCGGCCAGCCCCAGCGCAGCCAGACAGCGGATATATAGCCAACCGATGTCGAACTCGTACCATTTGTTGGAGAGCTTGGCGGAGCCAATAAAGGTGTGGTGGTTATTGTGCAGCTCCTCGCCGCCGATCAGTATGCCCCACGGCACGATGTTGGTGGAGGCATCAGCAGGCTGGAAATTGCGATAACCCCAATAGTGCCCGGCACCATTGATGATGCCCGCCGCTGTGACGGGTATCCAGGCCATTTGTACCGCCCAGATGGTTATGCCGATCGGTCCAAACAGAAGTACATCAATGACCAGCATCAGCATGACGCCCAGCATGCTGTGTCTTGCGTACAGATTGTTCTCCAGCCAGTCGTCCGGTGTGCCGCGACCATATTTTTCCAGCGTTTCGAGGTTTTTGGCTTCCTTGCGATACAGTTCGGCGCCTTCCAGCAATACCTTCTTGATGCCCAGCACCTGCGGGCTATGCGGGTCATCGGTGGTTTCGCATTTGGCGTGATGCTTGCGGTGGATGGCCGCCCATTCCCTGGTTATTGTGCCAGTCGTAAGCCACAACCAGAAACGGAAAAAATGACTGGCGATAGGGTGTAGTTCCAGAGCGCGATGCGCCTGATGACGATGTAAAAAAATGGTCACCGATGCGATGGTGATATGGGTCAATGCCAGCGTGGCGAGGACGTAACCCCACCATCGCAAATCAAGCAAACCGGAAACCAGAAAATCCATTAAACCTGAGAACATGCAACCTCCTTGGTGGGCCTCTAAATTGTAGTTTGAGGCAGCTGTAACATAAGCGCTATTCTACACCTTTGGTGACCTGAATGCGCCCTAAAACCGCTGCGAAAAATCCATCTGTACCGTGCAAGTGGGGGCGCAATTCCAGATAATCAACACATTCCAGCGCGATCTTTTGTTGCTGTAAAACCTCACCGGCCGGTATTAACACGAAATCTGGGTGCGAGGCGAGGAACGCCTGCACAATGCGCTGGTTTTCCTCAGGCAAAATGCTGCACGTTGCATAAACCAAGCGACCGCCATTTTTCAGCAGGCGGCTGGCAGAAGCGAGGATGGCGGCTTGTTTCAGGGTCAGTTCGGCTATGCTGCCGGGCGACTGGCGAAATTTCAGATCAGGATTTCGCCGCAACGTTCCCAGGCCGCTGCATGGCGCGTCCACCAGCACGCGGTCTATCTTGCCAGCCAGGCGTTTTACCTTGAGATCGTTCTCATGTGAGATTAACATCGGCTGGATGTTGCTGGCACCGGATCGTTTCAGGCGTGGTTTAAGATTTGCGAGGCGCTTCTCGGATACGTCCATCGCGTACAAACGGCCTTGCGAGTTCATCATGGCAGAAAGCATCAGCGTTTTTCCGCCCGCACCAGCACAAAAATCCACCACCATATCGTTGCGCTTGGGAGCCAGCAAAAAGCCAAGCAACTGACTGCCTTCGTCCTGCACTTCAACCTTGCCTTCGGTGAACAGTATGTCCTTGTTCAGCGGGATTTTTTCTTTGAGGCGGATGCCGATCGGCGAGTAAGGTGTGGCGGTTGCATCGATATTTTTTTCGTGCAGTTGCCGCAGTACTTCCTCGCGCTTGGCAAGCAAGGTGTTGACGCGTATATCCAGCGGCGCACCCTGCTGCATGGACTGGCCGATGGTGAGGATGTCATCGTCAGTGTAAGACGCGCGCATTTTTTCCACTAGCCACTCAGGCAACTCAGCCTGGACCGACAAAGGCAGGTCGATTACTTTTACGACCTTTACTGTGGCGAGCCAGTCCCTCTCATCACGCTTTAACACGGGTTCGAGTTCGCGCAGGTTATAGCCGCCAAACCTGAACAGGTGGGCGAGCGCCATACGACGCGGCGTAGCATTGTCTGCACAAGCGTGCTTCAGCAACAGGCGATGGCGCAATACGCCGAACACGGTCTCGGCGACCAACTCGCGCTCATTGGAGCCAATGCGTTCGTTCTTGAAAAAATAACGTAACGTGGTGTCGGCTGGATGCGCAAGCGGTAGGATGGTACGCAGTGCTTGGACGACGAGATCCAGGCGATATTCGGTTATAAGCATGGATAGTATTCGGCAATTAGCATAGTTTCATTTCAAGGTGCAGCAATGTGTGTGGGTGCGGTGTGTAACCGCCTATGCAGTAGATATTTTATATCCTACTTGACGTCGAGTTTTCTCAATACCTGAGTAAGTTGGTCACCGTTGGCCTCGGTGATCGTCATTTTGTATGGCAGGTTATATTGTTGTTGTGTGGTCAACCATATCTCGGTGCGACTTTCGCCCTTCTTTTCTTGGCTGTCCAGATACAGCGTGTTGAATTCGCCAAGGGGTGTTTTGATCGGTTTACCGCGAGTGATGACGTAATGGTAGTTATCCAATTTGCTGCCGTTGGTCATCGGAAAATCCAGTGTTGTATCCTCTTGCAAAGACAGGAACATGAATTGATACATTGCGCTCAAGCGATCCTGTGTGCCTTCGGGTAAAGCGACAGCGGCGTGCTGCCCCTGCTGGATCAGGGTGAGTTGTTTGACATCCCAATCTAGCTCGGCGTAACGATCCCTGCTCTTGTTAGGCTCACGTTGGTCACTGAAGCGTAGCGGTTGAAGACCCCGGCCACCGACTAGACCGCTGCTGCGGATCACAATCTTTCCCGGGTTGAATATCGCCAGCCAGCCAACTGCGCGGGTGGTGCTGGTTAGTGTGTAGCGATCTTTATTGCGAACAAAGCTTTCCTCGATCCGGCCTATTTTCAGAGGGCCTTTGTATATATCGTAACTGGCCAAGATGTTAGACGGTTGAGCAGCTATGCCAGGGCTAACGATACACAGCATCAGCCACGCAAACGCGTGTAATAACAATTTCATGATTATTCCAGGTCGGGCGAGATCAGTGTGGAGCCTATTTGTTTGCGTTGCTTGAGCACTACCTTTCCCTGCCCGGTCAGTTCGATCTGGTTGGTGCACAGCCAGCGTATGGCTTGTGGATAAATGCGATGTTCTTCGCGCAATACCCGCGCTGCTAGCGTTTTTTCGGTGTCATCTTGCGTTACCGGCACGGCAGCCTGGATGATGAACGGGCCATGATCCAGATCTGGGGTAACGAAGTGCACGGTGCAGCCATGTATCCTCACCCCGTCGCGTAGGGCGCGAGCGTGTGTGTCGAGACCGCCGTATGCCGGTAACAGCGAGGGGTGGATGTTGATCAGTTTGCCGTGATAGTGTGCCACGAAACCCGGGGTGAGGATGCGCATGAAACCGGCGAGCGCCACGAAATCGGGATGATAGCTGTCTATCGTCCGGACAAGCGCGGCGTCGAAACTTTCGCGATCCGCATAGTCGCGATGTTCGACGACTGCAGTGGGAATGCCAAGCGCCTTGGCGAAGCTCAGCCCCTCGGCATCCGCGCGATTGCTGATCACCGCCGCGATGCGGCAGGGCAGCTTTGCTTCCTGCAGGGCTTGCAGGTTGCTGCCGCGGCCGGAGATTAGAATGACGATATTTTTCATGTGATGCGATATTTTAACAATTCAACTACGCCATTACTCTTGGAATTGGAAATCCAATCAAAGAAAATATTCACTTGCATAGCAAGGACAAACGGCCTGCTGAATAACAACGCTAGTTTCCTGCCTTCGCGGGAATGCAAATTCTTGGGAATCAGCCGATCTGTGTTGGTGCCTCAGTGCCTTGACGGATGCGAATCTCGCCGATGACGGTAGCCCGTTCACCAGCAGCGTTGAGTTGCGCCAGCGCCGCATCCGCATCGCTCATGGCTATGATCACTACCATGCCTATGCCGCAGTTGAAGGTGCGATACATCTCTTTTGGTGCGACGTTGCCCATTTCACGCAGCCAGTCGAACAACACGGGGGGGTGCCAAGCCTTGCCGTCCAGTTGTGCGACGACGTTATCTGGCAATACGCGTGGG
>JBAQWL010000297.1:0-6707 GCA_049298895.1 Gallionella sp. | reverse complement strand
CGCTTTGGTATCGTCGCCAGGCTGGAGTTTTATACGCCGCAGGAGTTGCAGCGCATCGTGATGCGCTCATCAAATCTGTTGAAAATGAACTTAACTCACGATGG
The DNA here is from genome assembly GCA_049298895.1 of Gallionella sp. Classification (GTDB taxonomy): domain Bacteria; phylum Pseudomonadota; class Gammaproteobacteria; order Burkholderiales; family Gallionellaceae; genus Gallionella. The sequence goes on along the minus strand of JBAQWL010000297.1, from coordinate 6,603 downwards.
TGCACTTGAGATCGCCAATCGTTCACGCGGCACGCCACGTATTGCCAATAGACTGTTGCGCCGGGTGCGCGACTTTGCCGACGTGAAAGCGGACGGCGATGCGACCCGCGAGGTGGCCGATGCCGCATTGACCATGTTGGATGTGGATGCGCGCGGACTGGATGTGATGGACAGAAAATTATTGCTGGTCGTGATCGAAAAATTCCTCGGTGGCCCGGTCGGGCTGGACAACCTCGCCGCCGCGATTAGCGAAGAGCGTGATACCATCGAAGATGTGCTGGAGCCCTATCTGATCCAGCAGGGCTATCTGCAACGCACGCCGCGTGGACGCATGGCCACTGCAATTGCCTATCGCCACTTCGGACTGACGGTTGCCAATAATCCAATTCACCTCAATTCTGTCAACGCTGAGTTGCCATTGAATGACGATTGATATAGTGAGTAAAAGCAAAAGTTTTTCATGGCCGATCCGCGTGTATTTTCAGGACACAGATGCCGGCGGCGTGGTCTATCACGCCAACTACTTGAACTTTATGGAGCGAGCACGCACTGAGTGGATGCGTACGTATGGATACAGCAATGCAGGGTTGATGAATGAATTAGGTGTGGTGTTTGTAGTGCGTTCGCTTAAGCTTGATTACCTCAAGCCAGCATTGCTTGATGACCAGTTGAACATTACGGCCCAGATTGGGGATATCGGCCGTAGCCGCATCAGTTTGTTGCAAACAGTACTACGTAAAGATGAATTGTTAGCCGAAGCGGAAGTACATCTGGTGAGTGTCTCGGTAGAAAATTTTAAGCCGGTTAGCATCCCGGAAGTTTTGCGTACTCAATGGAAGGATTAAATGGCATGGCAGTAACTCAGGATTTGTCTTTTATTTATCTCATCAGCAATGCCAGCGTATTGGTGCAACTGGTGTTGGGTCTGTTATTGGTAGTGTCGATGATGTCTTGGTGGTATATCTTTCTCAAGATGTTTGCCATACGCAGGGAATCCAGGTTGACAGAAGAATTCGAAGATGGGTTTTGGCAGAATAAGAATTTGAACCAACTTTACAATTATTCAAGTAACAGCGTGAGCCACGATCAGGGTGCATTAGAGCGTATTTTCTCCGCCGGTTTTGTTGAGTTCGTGAAGCTGAAAAAGCAGAAAGGTGTGGATGCCAGTTCGGTGATGGAAGGTACGCAACGTGCCATGCGCGCGACTTATCAGCGCGAGATGGACAGGTTGGAATCGCATCTGGCGTTTCTTGCCTCGGTCGGCTCGGTTAGTCCCTATGTGGGGTTGTTCGGCACGGTGTGGGGCATCATGAACGCTTTTCGTGGTTTGGCTAACGTGGGCCAGGCAACGCTGGCCCACGTTGCACCGGGTATTGCGGAGGCACTGGTGGCGACCGCGATGGGTCTATTTGCAGCGATTCCTGCTGTGGTCGCCTACAACCGCTACGCGCATGACATCAACCGTCTTGCTACCCGATTCGACAGCTTTACCGAAGAATTCTCTAACGTACTGCAACGCCAGCCATGAGCCTGTATATCGTATGAGCGCCAACCGCCGCCACAATAACCGCTTGATGAATGAGATCAACGTCGTACCTTATATCGATGTGATGCTGGTGTTGTTGGTGATCTTCATGGTGACTGCTCCGTTGTTTAATCCAAGCCAGATCGATCTGCCGCAAGTAGGACAATCATCAGCCACGTCACCTGCCCCGCTGGAGGTCATCATTAAAAAAGATGCCACGCTGGCACTGCGCGACCATTCCAATGGCAGCAAGGAAAGCAGTGTTTCGCGTGACGAGCTCATCAGGATATTGAAGGCCAGGAAGGGAGAGCAAGCCAATCAGTCGGTGGTAATTTCCGCTGATAAAAACGTGCGTTACGAAGAGGTTATCAACGTGATGGATGTACTGCAACGGCAAAATATTCAGAAGGTGGGTTTGCTGACGAAACTGAAAGCTAAATGAGCGCAACACTTTCCTATGAGCCTGACCGAATCCCGGCTGGATTGCTCGCACTGTCAGTGCATTGTGTATTTTTCTCGCTGCTGTATTTTGGCTTTACTTGGCAGACTCAGCGTGTCGAGACGATGAGTGTGGAGTTGTGGCAGAGTTTGCCTGAAGAAAAAGTTGCGCCACCAGTTGTCCCCAAGATTGAGGAAGCCGTGCCTGTACAACCCGTGATGCGACCAATGCGGGAAGTAGAGGCAGTGCGGCCCGAAAAATTGGTCAAGCCAGATATCGTACTGGTGGTTGAAAAGGATAAAAAGAAAGTCGAAGTCATGCCTGTAGTGGTCAAGCCGGATAAACCGAAACCGGTTCCGAGTATTGTCGAAGAGGTGAAAACCAAACCTGCGCTATCAAATCCCGTCGAACAGCAACAGTCCGAAGCGGATGAGCAAGCCGCGCAGACTGCGCGCGATAAGGCAACCAAGTCTGCGGCAATAGACGCTATGGTAGATGAATACAAGGCAAAGATTATCAATAAGATACGTAGAAACATCGTTAAGCCGCCTGATGTGTCGGACAATGCACAAGCAGAATTCAGTGTCACACTGTTGCCAGATGGCTCGGTGCTGGATCGGGTATTGAAAAATTCCAGCGGCAATACGGCCTACGATAACGCGGTGGAGCGTGCCATTCTGAAATCTCAGCCGCTGCCGCTGCCGCCGGATGTGGCAATGTTCAAAAAGTTCCGGGATTTGAATTTGAAATTCAGGCCAGTAGAGTAGAGTAGAGTAGAAGGGGGAGAGTTAATGCTGTTGCGCGTATTTCAGAGCTTAGTCGGTTGGCTGCTCATATTGCATGTCTCAATGGCAAGTGCAGAATTGAGTATCGAGATTATTGGTGCGGGAGAAAATCAGATCCCGATCGCGATTGTGCCCTTCGGTGGAGATGGCCAGTTAGCCCTGGCCATTAACGATGTGGTGGTGAATGATTTACTGCGCACCGGACTGTTCCGCATGATAGATACAGAAGGAAAATCTCCCCACAAGTCTGCTGATGTTAATTATTCCGATTGGCAGGTGCGTGGCGCGGAAGCGTTGGTGATAGGTACCGTCGCAGCGCAGGCCAATGAGCGTATCGAGGCTCGCTTCCGGTTGCTTGACGTGGTCAAACAGGTTGAACTGGCAGGCCAGGCAGTCTCGGCAAGCGATGGGCAAGTCCGTGCAATTGGCCATCGCATTGCTGATTTGATCTATGAAAAATTGACTGGCAGCAAGGGCGTATTCAGTACGCGCATCACGTATGTGAACCGTCAAGGGTCGCATTATCGACTGGTGGTGGCAGACAGTGATGGCTATAACGAGCAGACGGTACTTTCCCAGAAGCATCCGATCATGTCTCCTGCCTGGTCGCCTGATGGAAGCCATCTTGCCTATGTGAGCTTCGAGACTGACCATGCCGTGGTTTATGTGCAATCTCTGTACACCAATCAGCGCAAGATGCTGGCTGGATTTAGCGGCAGCAACAGTGCCCCTGCCTGGTCGCCAGATGGTAGTCAACTAGCCGTTGTGCTGACACGCGGCGGCAGCTCGCAGATTTATCTGATACGTCCGGATGCGAGTGACTTGCGTCAGATCACCTTTAGCGGAGCAATCGACACCGAGCCGAGTTTTTCGTCTGACGGGCAATACCTGCTGTTTGCCTCTGACCGTGGTGGCAGCGTACAAATCTACCGTATGCCAGTGTTAGGCGGAGTGGCGCAGCGCATGACATTTGGAGAAGGGGCTAATTTCTCGCCGCGTTACAGTCCGGATGGCAAGGGCTTCGTATTTAATCATCTTGTTAATGGCAGGTTTTATATAGCTGTACAGGATTTTCAGACCGGGCAGATTGAGATTCTTACTGAAGGTGGTTGGGAGAAAAAACCCAGCTTCGCGCCCAACGGTAAATTAATCATGTTCGCTAGTGAGGCGCGTGAACGTGGTATATTAGCGACCGTGTCCAGCGACGGGCGCGTTAAGCAGCGTATGTTTACTCAAAGCGGCGATGCACGCGAACCGGTGTGGGGACCGTGGCCTTAATTAACCTAGTAAAGGGGAAAGTACTATGAAGAAACTTGCAATCAGCTTCCTTTTGATAAATTTGCTTGCTGCCTGCGCCAGCCAAAAGCCGGTAGAGCCAGAGGCTGCGGCTTCTGAGCCTGTTCAGGTGGCGGCACCTGTAATTGATTCCGCTTCGACTGCTGCTGTTGACGTTGATCCATTGAATGACCCAGCCAATATATTGGCCCAGCGTAGCGTGTACTACCCGTTCGATGTTTCAGTGGTGCAGGAAGCCGATAAGCCGGCCGTACAAGCACATGCAAGATACTTGGGTCAGAATCCCAGCCGCAAAGTACGCTTGGAGGGCAATGCCGATGAGCGTGGCAGCAACGAGTACAACTTGGCACTCGGTCAGCGTCGTGCCGATGGTGTGAAGAAATTACTGATGTTGAGCGGTGCGAAAGCCAGCCAGATCGAGGCTATCAGTTATGGTGAGGAGAAGCCCAAAGCTTTCGGTCACAGTGAAGCCGCCTGGTCTGAAAATCGTCGTACCGACATAAAATATTAGCGTAACAACCGTGCTGAAGCTGTGCACCTATGTGCTGATGGGTTGGTGCATCGCAGCCCCCGCGCAAGCGGGGCTGTTTGCGGATGACGATGCACGTAAACGAATTCAGCAGCTTGAAACAAGCTCGCCTCAGCTTGAGGCGCGTTTGATTAGGCTGGAGGAGTTTCTCAACCGGCAAACCAAGTCTATTCTCGATCTTCAAGGGCAGATCGACGGTCTGAGCAGTGAAATCCGCAAACTTCGCGGGCAGAATGAAGAGTTGGCACATGGCTTGCAGGATGCCGAAAAGCGATCGAAAGACTTTTATGTGGATTTGGATGCACGCTTGCGTCATTTCGAATCCGCAGAAGAAGCTGACGAGAAGGCCGCCAAGGAAGCTGTTCTACCGAATGTTGCTCCCGTAGCTATTTCAGCCGACCCACCCGACCCAGCCATTGAAAACCGTGCTTTTGAGGGTGCCTACGCTTTGCTCAAAAGCAATAAGCACGCAAACGCGGTAAAGGCATTTCAGGAATTTCTGCAGAGGCATCCCGATTCGGTACATATTCCCAATGCAAAGTTCTGGCTGGGCAATGCGCTATACAAGCTGAATAATTTCAAGGGCGCCCTGAATACCTATCAAGATCTATTAAAGACAAATCCAGGTTTACCCAAAGCTGCGGAAGTGACGTATATCATCGCTATTTGCCAGCTGGAATTAAAGCTGGAATCAGCGGCTAAAAAAACTCTCAAACAACTCATCTCAAACTATCCCACCAGCGAAGCAGCAGCCAAAGCTAAAAAGTTGCTTGCTGCCAACAACTAGTTCAGCATGTCACACGCCAATTTGGGCGAGCCATTGAAGCCTCGACACGTCACTAGCATTGAATCCTCAAGCGTACAACTGCGCATCACTGAAATTTTCTATTCCATACAGGGTGAGACCAGATGCGTTGGACTGCCCACGGTGTTTATTCGTTTGACGGGCTGCCCGTTGCGCTGCACCTACTGCGACACCGCTTATGCCTTTACCGGAGGACAAAACATGAGCGTGGCAGAAATACTCGGGCAGGCTGCCGAATATTCGCCACGATATGTAACCGTCACTGGGGGCGAGCCTCTGGCACAGAAAAATTGTCTGCATTTGCTGAAGGCTTTGTGCGACGCCGGTTATCAGGTCTCGTTGGAGACGGGTGGAGCACTCGATATTAGTGAAGTGGATGCGCGTGTGATGCGTGTGGTCGACATCAAAACCCCTGCGTCCGGCGAAGTCGGAAAGAATCATTGGGAGAATCTGCTGCTGCTGACCGCGCATGACGAAATCAAATTCGTGCTGTGTGACGAAGCCGATTACCGGTGGGCCAAGCAAATCATGCAGCAACATCAGCTTGGTGAAAAATGCCCGGTGCTGTTTTCGCCCGCACACAGCACGCTGGATGCAACCCGGCTGGCCGAGTGGATATTGCACGATCGTTTGCCGGTGCGCTTGCAAGTGCAACTGCACAAGTTGTTGTGGGACAGCAAGCCGGGACACTGATGATGAAAAATGCGGTGGTGCTTTTGTCTGGCGGGATGGATTCCGCAACCGTGCTGGCAATGGCGCGTGCGCAGGGCTATGTCTGTTATGCGTTGAGCGTTGATTACGGACAGCGTCACCGCTCCGAACTGGCTGCCGCGCAGCGCATGGCACGAATGCTGGGCGCACATGAACATCGGGTGGTGAAGATCGATCTCACCGGCTTCGGCGGTTCATCGCTGACGGATGACAAAATTGCGGTGTCGCAACGGCCAACCGAAGGCATTCCGTTGACTTATGTTCCCGCCCGCAACACTATCATGTTGTCGCTGGCGCTGGCCTGGGCCGAGGTATTACATGCACAGGATATTTTTATCGGCGTGAATGAGGTCGATTATTCCGGTTATCCAGATTGCCGTCCCGCCTACATCGAAGCTTTCGAGCGCATGGCAAATCTGGCCACTAAAGCAGCGGTGGAGGGACATCCATTCACCGTGCATGCGCCTTTGCTGTATCTGTCGAAAGCGGAAATTATCCAACAAGGCCATGCGC
>JBAQWL010000296.1:0-2281 GCA_049298895.1 Gallionella sp. | reverse complement strand
TAGATCACCGGGTCGGCAAGATGCCCCAGCACAGAAGCGCCGGCCATTTTTTTCCAAACCAAAAAATTGCGGCGCCAAATCGGAATAAAGCGCAGGCTCAGGCACGGCAGTGAAAAATAGGGGGTATTCATTTCACACTCCCGTCATTCCCGCGCAAGCGGGAATCCAGTGGTTTAAATGTCCCGCACAGCGGACAAAACCGGACTGTTGCCGCGCTGCACGCGATCTGTTCAATCGGCTGGATTCCCGCTTGCGCGGGAATGACGAAGCAGAAATCATTCGCGCATCTCCCTGCCGGTCAGCTTCAGGAACACATCTTCCATGTTGGCGGGCCGGTGCAGATAGCGCAGTTCCGGTTGCTGCTGCAATTCCTGCAACAGCGGCTGCGCATCGGTCACATAACAAAACACCGATTCGCCGCTTACCTCGAAACGCTGCGAATGAAGTACCGCGCGGTTTTTCGCCCAAGCTACTGCTTGTTCGCCAAACACCTCGACGACCTGCGGTTCGATGTTCTGCGCGATCAATTCGCGCGGCGAACCGCTGCTAATGATGCGCCCGTTGTCCATCACCGCAAGGCGGTGGCAGAGCCGCTCTGCCTCGTCCATAAAGTGAGTGGTAAGGATCAAGGTCTTGCCGCGCGCGGTCAGTTCGCGCAGGCGTTGCCAAATCAAATGACGTGCTTGTGGGTCAAGGCCGGTGGTTGGCTCATCGAGAAAAATGACTTCGGGATCATTCACCAGCGCGCGCGCCAAGGTCAGCCGTCGTTTCATTCCGCCGGACAAGGTGGGCACTCTTGCATCGCGTTTGCTGGTCAGATTGGCAAATTCGAGCAACTCGGGTAACCGCGCTTCGATAGCCGCGTCAGTCATGCCAAAATAGCGGCCATACACCATCAGATTTTCCGTCACCGTGAAATCGGGATCGAGGTTATCCAGCTGCGGCACCACCCCGACGCGCAACCGCGCGGCACGTGCCTGTTGCGGCACGGCATAATCGAATAGCTGTAGCTCACCTTCATCCGGCTCGATCAGCCCGAGCATCAAGCGCAGCGTGGTGGTCTTGCCGGCACCATTCGGCCCCAGCAACCCATAACATTCGCCGCGCTGAATGGACAAATTCAGCCCATCCACCACCACATGGTCGCCGTAGCTTTTGCGCAGATTGCGTACGCTCAGTACCGTGCTCACTTGCTTATTCCGCCTAAATGCTGCGACACGATTTGCTTGAGCTGGGTCAATTTTCCGTGGAAAAAATGTTCTGCTCCTGCCAATACGATAACGGGCAAATGTTGCGGTCTGGCCCAGTTCAACACCTCGCGCAGCGACACCACCTCATCCAGATCACCGTGGATCACCAAGGTGTTGGCTGCAACCTTGGGCATGGCAAAGCGCCCCACTGCTGGCGCGATCAGCACTAATTGCTGTGGCTGCAATTTTTCTGCCGCACGTGCCTGCACATAGCCGCCAAAAGAAAACCCCGCTAACAGCAGTGGCAGATTCGGAAATTCGCCGCGCATAAAATCGGCTGCGGCGACCGCATCCAGCATTTCGCCGTTGCCCTCATCGTAATTGCCGCCACTCTCGCCCACGCCCCGGAAATTGAAGCGCAGCGTAGCATAGCCCAATTCCACAAACGCCTTGGTCAGCGTGGTAACCACCTTGTTGTCCATCGTACCGCCCATGGTGGGCAAGGGATGTGCGACCACGGCAATGGCGTGTGACGCAGTATCAGGTAGATGCAAGATGCCTTGGATGCTTCCGGCTGCACCGGTTATGGAAATTTCTTTCAGTGTAGGCATTTAAGTCAAAGAAATTAAAATCCAGCAAGAGGATTCAACAGTCGTTGTGAGATGAATATCTACTATCGACACTAAGCGGTTATAGCAAAAGTCAGAAAGCAAGAACGTCAACGTCCAAGGTCAGCAACGGGAGCCAGCCGCCGATGACGTTCCTATTTCACTCCAAGCGAATCGGCTGGCTCCCGTTCGCTGGACCGTCCTTGTTAGGCTTTCCAAAATACATGGTCCGTAAGTCTTCCCTCCACAAGGCGTTCCGCCTCCTGAAGCAAATTGCCTGTCTCTACATGGATGAACTGCAAATGGACGCCATTCCGAACATCAGGGCAATCAGCTCCAATCTTTGCCTGAAAGTGGACTTTCGCTCCCTCATCTGATAATTTTGGATGGCTTACGCTATTCCGGAGATGCCGATAGCCGTCCGGAGCTTTATAGGCAACTTTCCTTTTCTCCTCTTGTTCCAGCACTTGATACGCCCACCTG
>JBAQWL010000295.1:0-15278 GCA_049298895.1 Gallionella sp. | reverse complement strand
CACGTCGTCTGGCACATGAGATAAAAAATCCACTGACTCCAATTCAGCTTTCTGCGGAGCGCTTACAACACAAACTCAGCAGCAAGCTTGATGAAGCCGGCGCGAAATTGTTGCGGCATGCCACGCAAACCATTGTCAGTCAAGTCGCAGCAATGAAAAACATGGTGAACGACTTTGCTAATTATGCGCGTGGTCCGGCATTGAAATTATCGCATCTGGATATACACAAACTGATCAAAGAGGTGTTGGGACTATATGAGTCGAACGTGATTCACATCGTGCTGAATTTGGAGGCGGAAAAGAGTGAAGTTAACGGTGATGCAACTCGGCTGCGGCAGGTTATTCATAACCTGTTACAGAATGCACAGGATGCGTTGCACGGTATCGAGCAGCCGCAAATCGTTTTGTATACCAAAACACACAGTGGAGAAGTGCATTTATATGTAGAGGATAACGGCGTGGGGTTTGCCGAGAGTGTGCTAACTAGCGCTTTCGAGCCGTACAAAACGACCAAGACCAAGGGCACTGGCTTGGGATTGGCCATAGTGAAGAAAATAATAGAAGAGCATGGCGGGCGCATTGCCATTGAAAATGTAGCGACGGGCGGGGCACGAGTCAATATCGTTCTGCCGCTGGCAGAGGAGGCATAATGGGCAGCAAACAGATTTTGGTGGTGGATGATGAAATTGGCATCCGCGAATTGTTATCGGAAATCTTGTTTGATGAGGGTTATCAAGTACATTTGGCCGAAAATGCCGAACAGGCCCGCGTTTACCGGTATGAACATGAGCCGGATCTAGTGCTGCTCGACATCTGGATGCCGGATACCGATGGCGTGACCTTGCTTCGGGAGTGGGTCGAGCAGGATTTGCTGACCATGCCAGTCGTGATGATGTCGGGTCACGGAACGATAGAGACTGCGGTTGAGGCAACGCGCATTGGCGCAGTGGATTTTCTGGAAAAACCCATTGCATTGCAAAAGCTGCTTGATACGGTGGCCAAGTCCATCAAGGAGGGCTCGTCCAAACTGCATATGCCGCCTGTCTCGGCGCAAAGTCCGCGACTGGTTTTAAACGTCGAAGGGGTGGCGCAACAAATTTCTCTGCCGCTTGATTTACCCTTGCGCGTGGCGCGCGATCATTTTGACGCGCTTTATTTCGACTATCACTTGCGCAAAGAAGTGGGCAATATCACGCGGGTAGCTGAGAAGGCCGGGCTAGAGCGCACCCATTTGTACCGAAAACTCAAGCAGCTGGGTATTAAGCTCCCAAAAAAAGGCGGCGAATTCGAACCTTGATTGGAGGAAACACTGGGGCAGTTGCCCTAATCCGGGGGCTGCGGCATAATCGGCGACTCAAGCATAATACAGGGCGCCATATAAATTCGCTTTTATAGGGGTGCTATCTACATAACAACCAATCCCGCAAGGATGTATTAAAGAGGTAACAGGATAATGGCCGCAACACGAAACGTCACTCCACCAAAATTTAATGATATCACCGGCGCGATTCGCATGCTGGCAGTTGATGCCGTGCAAAAGGCGAACTCCGGCCACCCTGGTGCGCCGATGGGCATGGCTGAAATCGCCGATATATTGTGGAATCGCCACCTGCGTCACAATCCGGCCAATCCCAAGTGGGCGGATCGCGACCGTTTTGTGCTATCCAACGGTCACGGCTCCATGTTGATCTACGCGTTACTGCATTTATCAGGTTACGACCTGCCTCTGGAAGAGTTGAAGCGGTTCCGCCAATTGCATTCCAAGACCCCGGGTCACCCGGAATATGGCTATGCCCCAGGCGTGGAAACCACCACGGGACCGCTTGGTCAAGGTATCACTAACGCAGTGGGCATGGCGATGGCGGAAAAAGTATTGGCGGCGGAATTCAACAAGCCCGGCCACGAAATCGTCAATCACCACACCTACGTGTTTATGGGTGACGGCTGTATGATGGAAGGCATCTCCCATGAAGCCTGCGCGCTGGCAGGCACTTGGGGTTTGGGCAAACTGATCGCGTTCTGGGACGACAACAACATCTCGATCGACGGCCATGTGGACGCATGGTTTACCGACGACACAGCCAAACGCTTCGAAGCTTACGGCTGGCACGTTTTAGTGGTCAACGGACATGATCCAGCAGCAGTCGATGCCGCGATCAACGCCGGCAAGAAGGTAACCGACAAACCAACCCTGATTTGCTGCAAAACTATCATCGGCATGGGTTCGCCGAACAAGGCAGATTCCCACGAGGTTCACGGTGCTGCATTGGGCGACGCTGAAGTGGCCGCAACGCGCGAGCATATTGGTTGGAAATATCCGCCATTCGAGATCCCAAAGCATGTCTACGAGGCCTGGGATGCTCGTACCAAAGGTGCGGGACTGGAAAAGCTGTGGGACAACAAATTCGCAGAATACCGTGCAGCGTTTCCAAAAGAAGCGGCGGAATTCGAGCGCCGCAACAAAGGCGAATTGCCTTCGGGCTGGAAGCAACATGCTGCCGATGTGATCGCGAAGACAAATGAAAAAGCCGAAACCATCGCGACCCGCAAAGCTTCGCAAAATGCCATTAATGCCTTGGTGCCCGCTTTGCCCGAGTTTCTCGGTGGTTCGGCTGATTTAACCGGCTCCAACTTTACTAACTGGGTTGGCTGCAAGCCGGTACATGGCAAATCTGTCGGTAACTACATCAGCTACGGAGTGCGTGAATTTGGCATGTCTGCCATTATGAACGGGATGGCCTTGCACGGCGGTTTGTTGCCGTTTGGTGGAACTTTCCTGATGTTCTCCGAATATGCGCGCAACGCACTACGAATGGCCGCACTGATGAAATTGCGTGTGCTGTTTGTGTATACGCATGACTCTATCGGTCTGGGTGAAGACGGCCCGACGCATCAGGCAGTTGAGCAAACTGCGACCTTGCGTTATATCCCGAACATGGAAGTATGGCGTCCGTGCGACACGGTCGAATCCGCGGTCGCGTGGGTGGCTGGCGTGGAACGGCTGGATGGGCCTAGCTGTTTGATTTTTTCCCGACAAAACCTGGCATTCCAAAAACGTGATGCTGCGCAAATCGCTAACATCCGCAAAGGTGCCTACGTGCTGTCCGAAGCAGCGGGCGGAAAACCGCAGGCGGTAATTATCGCTACCGGTTCCGAAGTAAATCTGGCAATGGAAGCGCAAAAATTGTTAGCGACCGCAGGTATCAACATACGCGTGGTGTCCATGCCATCGACCAATGTATTCGACAAGCAAGACCAGGTCTACCGGGACAGTGTGCTGCCCCGGGGCGTGAAGCGCGTTGCGGTCGAAGCGGGCGTGACCGGCGGTTGGTACAAATACGTGGGTCTGGATGGCGCAGTGGTTGGTATGGATTGTTTCGGCGAATCCGCACCGGCACCGGAGTTATTCAAGCACTTCGGTTTCACCGCTGACAATGTGGCTAAGACTGTAAAAAGCGTGTTGTAAAACGCGAATAATTTTTTTATCTATCTGACGGGAGAAAGAAATGGCAATTCGTGTAGGTATCAATGGCTTTGGTCGTATCGGACGCATGGTGTTTCGCGCGGCAACCAAGGATTTCCCAGAAATCGAAATCGTTGCGATCAACGATCTGTTGGAGCCGGACTACCTGGCTTACATGCTGAGGTATGACTCAGTGCATGGCCGTTTCAAGGGTGACGTTTCCGTGTCTGGCAACAATCTGGTGGTTAACGGCAAGACCATACGCCTGACCGCAGAGCGTGATCCGGCTAACCTGAAATGGAATGAGGTCAAGGTCGATATCGTGATCGAAAGCACCGGGTTTTTCCTGACCAAGGAGACCTGCCAGAAGCACATCGATGCGGGCGCAAAAAAGGTGGTGCAGTCCGCGCCCTCAAAGGATGACACGCCAATGTTTGTGTATGGCGTGAACCACGCCACTTACAAGGGTGAGAATATTATTTCTGCCGCATCTTGCACAACCAACGCGCTGGCGCCCGTCGCCAAAGTGCTGCACGACAATTTCGGCATCAAGCGTGGCCTGATGACCACGGTGCATGCGGCCACCGCGACACAGAAAACAGTCGACGGTCCGTCCAGCAAGGATTGGCGTGGTGGCCGTGGCATTCTGGAAAACATCATCCCGTCTTCGACCGGAGCGGCCAAGGCGGTCGGCGTGGTGATGCCGGAACTTAAGGGCAAGCTGACAGGTATGGCTTTCCGTGTGCCGACTTCCGATGTGTCGGTAGTCGATCTGACTGTGGAGCTGAACAAAGAAGCCACTTACGAGCAAATCTGCGCGGCCATGAAATCAGCTTCGGAAAGCGGTCCCTTGAAAGGGGTGCTAGCTTACACCAAGGAAGCGGTGGTTTCTACTGATTTCCGCGGTCAGACCACGCCATCCATATTTGATGCTGATGCTGGCATCGCGTTGGATCCTACCTTTGTCAAAGTGGTGGCATGGTACGACAATGAGTACGGCTATACCTGCAACCTGATGCGCATGGTAGGGCACATCGCCAAGTAACAATACAGGGGCGATGCGTGATTGCCCCTGCCAGTCTGTCTCAGAGGAAAAATATGTCCGTAATTAAAATGACCGATCTGGATCTCAAGGGCAAGCGCGTCCTGATCCGTTCAGACCTGAACGTGCCTGTCAAAGATGGTCAAGTGACATCCGATGCCCGTATCAGCGCCTCGATGGCGACTATTAATTTCGCGCTCAAAGCTGGCGCGCGGGTGATGGTGACTTCACATCTGGGTCGCCCTGAAGAAGGGATATTCTCCGAAGAGAATTCGCTTAAACCGGTTGCCAACGTGATCGCCAACAAGCTGGGCAAGCCGGTGCGCCTGATCAGAGATTGGGTGGACGGTGGTTTCAACGTCGCCAATGGCGAATTGGTGTTGTTGGAAAATTGCCGTTTCAACAAGGGCGAGAAAAAAAACCTGGAGGAAACCGCGAAAAAATATGCTGCCTTGTGCGACGTGTTCGTGATGGATGCTTTCGGCACCGCACATCGCGCAGAAGCCTCGACCCACGGCGTGGCGAAATACGCGCCGGTCGCTGCAGCAGGTGTGTTACTGACACAGGAACTGGAAGCGCTGACTAAAGCCCTGCTCAGTCCGGCACGTCCTATGGTCGCCATCGTCGGGGGCTCCAAGGTTTCCACTAAACTGACCGTGCTGGAAAGCCTGTCGGACAAGGTCGACCAAATGGTAGTCGGCGGTGGTATCGCCAATACTTTTCTCAAGGCTACCGGCCATCCGGTTGGCAAGTCGCTGTGCGAAGACGATCTGGTGCCCACCGCGCAGGCCTTGCTGGAGAAAATGTCAGCGCGCGGCGCAAGCATTCCTATTGCACAGGATGTGGTGGTCGGGAAGCAAGCACCCTTTGTGGCGGGCAATGAAAATACGCCAGCTATCCTGAAAGATGCAAACGATGTGACCGACGATGAAATGATATTCGATATCGGTCCCAAGTCGGCACAGGAGTTGGCCGACATCATTATGAAGGCGGGGACGGTAGTGTGGAATGGCCCGGTCGGGGTGTTCGAGTTCGATCAGTTTGGCGAGGGTACCAGAAAGATCGCCATGGCCATCGCCGAAACTCAGGCTTTCACGCTGGCAGGTGGCGGAGATACCATCGCCGCAATCCAGAAATATGACATTTTTGACAAGGTGTCCTACATCTCCACCGCTGGCGGGGCGTTTCTGGAATTCCTCGAGGGTAAGAAATTGCCTGCAGTGGAAATTCTGGAGCAACGGGCAAGCAATTAATTTCTAGGAAAACATGCTGCGCAGAACCAAAATAGTTGCAACGCTAGGACCCGCTTCCAGCGACCAAAAAGTCCTTGAGAAAATGATACGTGCCGGAGTCGATCTGGTGCGCATGAATTTTTCACATGGCTCAGCTCAGGATCACCAAAAACGCGCCGAGACCGTGCGAGCGGCGGCGGCGGCGGTAGGCCGCACTGTGGGAATTCTGGCCGATCTGCAGGGTCCGAAAATCCGGGTACGTAAATTCGAGCACGACAAGATCATCCTGAACAATGGCGACACTTTCATACTTGATGCCACCATGGAAGGGCTGGGCAACCAGCAGCGCGTCGGCTTGGACTACAAAGAACTGCCCAACGATGTCAGCAAGGGCTCGGTGCTGTTACTCAACGACGGGATGCTGGAATTTATTGTCACCGAAGTCAAAGACCAGCAAGTTATTTGCAGGGTGGTACGCGGTGGCGTGTTGTCCAACAACAAGGGCATCAATCGTAAGGGAGGTGGCCTGACTGCGGCGGCGCTGACTGACAAGGATAAGGAAGACATCAAGATTGCTGCGCTGATCAAGGCAGACTATTTGGCTATATCTTTCCCACGCAGTGGCGACGACATGCGTCTGGCGCGCGAGCTGATGCGCGCGGCGGGTGGCAAGAGCATGCTGATGGCCAAGATTGAGCGAGCCGAAGCCATTCCGGCGCTGGCTGACATCATCGATGCTTCGGATGCCCTCATGGTTGCGCGTGGTGATTTGAGCGTAGAAGTCGGCGACGCCGCCGTTCCGGGTTTGCAGAAACGCATGATCAAAATGGCGCGGGCGAAGAACCGCTTGGTCATTACTGCCACACAAATGATGGAATCAATGATCACCAATCCAATTCCGACGCGCGCGGAAGTATCGGATGTGGCGAACGCAGTATTGGATGGCACCGATGCGGTGATGCTGTCAGCTGAAACTGCAGTAGGCGACTATCCGGTGGAAACCATTGAAGCGATGGCGCGAATCTGTCTCAAGGCGGAGAGCGAAGATGAGGACCATTCGGTATATCGCCGCTCAGCTCCGCAAAAGTTTACGCGGATCGATCAGTCTATCGCCATGTCGGCACTTTTTGCGGCATCTCATCTCAAGGTAAAGGCGATCGTCGCGTTGACCCAGTCCGGTTCAACCGCGTTGTGGATGTCGCGCTTAAATGTGGGCGTGCCAATTTTTGCCCTGACCCCGGTGCCGGAAACACTGACCAAAGTGACCTTGTTCAGCGGTGTGCATCCGATCGAGTTTCATTCCAAGGCGAAACTACAATCTGAAGAAATGCATAACGCCGAGGAGGCACTGTTAGCGCGGGGATTGGTAAAAGATGGCGATCTGGTGGTGATGACCATAGGCGAAGCGGTGGGTAAAGCCGGGCACACCAACACCATGAAGATCGTGAGTATTGGTGATCATCGCAAGCACTAATTTTTTAAATTTCGCTGGTTGGGTGAGCGGGCGGCTTGATCGCGTAACTTGGCGTGCGTAATGTCGGGTCAGCGTAACGCACGGTCCGAATTTACGAAAATTGGATTTATAATTTTTTAATCAGGAGAAAAACATGGCTCTCGTATCTATGCGTCAACTACTCGATCATGCGGCAGAAAATGGCTACGGCCTGCCCGCGTTCAACGTGAACAATCTGGAACAAGTCAAAGCCATCATGGAGGCTGCGGACGAAACCAACAGCCCGGTGATTATGCAAGGCTCGGCGGGCGCGCGTAAATATGCCGGCGAAGCGTTTCTGCGCCACCTTATCGCTGCGGCTGTGGAAGCTTATCCACACATTCCGGTGGTGATGCACCAGGATCATGGCGCATCCCCTGCGGTGTGTATCAATGCAATCCGCAGCGGTTTCTCCAGCGTGATGATGGATGGATCGCTCAAGGATGATGCCAAGACTCCCGCCTCGTTCGAATACAACGTGGATGTCACCCGTCGCGTAGTGGAGATGTCTCACGCAGTGGGCGCGTCGGTGGAAGGCGAACTGGGTTGTCTGGGCTCGTTGGAAAGCGGCATGGGTGAAAAGGAAGACGGCCACGGCGCGGAAGGAAAGCTGAGCCACGACCAGCTACTAACCGACCCGGAAGAAGCTGCGGATTTTGTGCGCCAAACCGGTGTAGATGCGCTGGCCATTGCCATTGGCACTTCCCATGGCGCATACAAATTTACCCGTCCACCCACCGGTGATATTTTGGCGATCGGCCGCGTCAAGGAAATCCATGCGCGCATTCCCAATACCCACTTGGTGATGCATGGCTCTTCGTCAGTGCCGCAGGACTGGCTGGATGTCATCAACGAATTTGGCGGCGACATGGGCCAGACTTACGGCGTGCCGGTAAAGGAAATCGTCGAAGGCATCAAGCATGGCGTGCGTAAAATCAACATTGACACCGATCTGCGCATGGCATCGACCGGTGCGGTGCGCCGTTATTTGGCACAAAATCCGAAGGACTTCGATCCGCGCAAATTTCTGGCGGTATCCACCAAGGCGATGAAGGAGATCTGCAAGGCGCGTTACGAAGCGTTCGGTAGTGCCGGCCAAGCGGCCAAGATCAAACCGATCTCAATGGAAGCAATGGCAAATCGCTATGCCAAGGGTGAATTGAAAGCTATTGTCAAATAATATAGTTGGAGGTAGGGCAAAAAACAAAAGCGGCCAAAAGGCCGCTTTTGTTTTGTATAGCTTGCTTGACTATGGGATTAACTCACGCCATATCACCCGCTTTCCTGAAAAAACAGAGGATGATGCTGAAAAACCCACGCCTGTATTTAGATCGGGAGTCGGATTTGCAGATGTAACGACCTCGACTTTAGGGTTTCCATCTATGTACACCACGTTAATACCGACGATAGTACTATCATATTTGAGTGAAGCTACGCCCGTTGCCGTATTGATGGCTGCACCGGTCTTGTAGTCGAAAAAGTTGAGCCAACCATACCCACCTGGCGAGCACGCGGTACTCGAAGGAACGATCGAAGGAACGATCAAAGTTCCTTGCACCAGCTTAGCGTCGATGTTTACACGCTCCCTCTCGTCTGGGAAATCGATATACCAGCCTCGGCCAGAACTGAAATCCACTGTGTTGCCGGAGGCAAGACGGGAGGCAGTGCCATCCGGGTTGTTAGTCAACGTTTGTTCTACCAATGTGTTGCGCGGATTAACCAGGGCGCTGATCGCATTATCATCCTTGATTGCATACTGGGACTGAATTTGGGTAGTAGTCAGGTCGCCCGTTTCCAGATA
Source organism: Gallionella sp. (assembly GCA_049298895.1). Taxonomy (GTDB): domain Bacteria; phylum Pseudomonadota; class Gammaproteobacteria; order Burkholderiales; family Gallionellaceae; genus Gallionella. The sequence goes on along the minus strand of JBAQWL010000295.1, from coordinate 6,248 downwards.
TTTCCCGGTGCCGATGAAGACAATGCGTTTATCCAGAATTTTGCCTAGTATCGGCGTGGTAGTGATAGGTTGCGGGCTGGTTCCGGCGGCATCCGAGTACAGCTCCGCGAATTTCATTACGTCACCCGTGCCGATAGCAGCGCTAGCGGAGCTGTTGATGTCGAAACGCCAGATATTTCCCAGCAAGTCACCACCATAGACATACCCTACTAAATTGCCCCCAGACTCTTCATTATAGCCAGCGATCCTGGCAAATCCGCTGGGCGTTGTAGTGCTACCCGCGCCGGTGGCAATTTTGCTGATCTTCGCACCCGTTCTGGCATTGAGCACAAAGAGGTAACCCTTGCCGTCGCCCGGACTGGTATTGTTGTAACCGGAAGTAACCAACACTACCCAGGTGCCGTCGGCCTTTCTGGTGATGACGGGCTGGCCAAAGCTATAACCTACATCGTCATCTTTGACGATGCCGATGCCAGTGGTCGGGGTAAATTCCCACAACAAGGTCGGGGTGACCGGGTCCGTGATATCCAGGGCATAATATCCACGTCCGCCGCCGTTCAAGCCGCCCACCAAAATAGTGCGCCAGGCGGGCGAGCCTCCGGTACCCCCGCAATCAACGGTGCAATAAATATCTGACGTGATAGGACTACCGTTGACAAAATTGGCATGCAAAGTGGCGTAGTTCTCATCCGCCAACTTCCACATATTGGGTATCACCATGCTGGGCACGTAAGCCCAGCGTTCGATCCCGGTGTCAGCTGCGAAGGCATGCATCATGCCATCGTTGGCGCCCATGAACACGGTCCCGGCTCGGCCCGCTTGCGCGGTGACGTAGGCGCTGTAGCCCGGGTAGGGATAGCTGAATACCGGTTTGCTGATAAAGGCCGGCTGGGATTCCAGCGCATCGCCCAGCACCGCTTCGCGGTAGCGGTACAGCCGGTTTGCCACAGCATTGGAGGTACGGTCTTCAAAACCGTATTGTCCGCGCAGATAGCTGACCAGATTGGCGCCTGCGGCCGCGGTCTGCTGTGTCGCGTCAAGTGAGGACCATTGGCTGAGTGTGCTGATACGGGCTGAATCAAAGTATGTCGTATGGGTGGATGCGTAGGCGGCATCAAAGTTGACAAGAGCGGAGCCGCCGTCGTTGGCAGTGAGTATCACCCGCGTATCATTTGCATCAGCTACTTTGGCGTTCATCGTGCCGGTACAGGCGGTCGCCACCGGCACCTTGCAGTCCGTGCCGTCCATCACGCCCCCGGTGCAGGTGACCGAATCGGGTGTGACGCAGTTATAGACGGTGGTGTCTCCGCTGGTCTCGGCAACGGGTGTCGTTGCGCAGGTTCCCTCCACGACATTTTCCACACACCAGGTGGCGTTTTCGCTGACCACGCCGGTATCCGTATTGATGCCGCGCGCCTCCAGATTGCCCTTCCATGCCACCGTGGTATAGCTGGCGACATAGGCGAAGTTGTTGCCGGCAACGGGATTCAGCGTGCTGGTGGCTGCTGCTGCTGCCGAACCTTTGCGGGCATTGATGCCGGCCAGCGCGTTGGACAGGCCGGCGGACAACGATGTTGGGTCGGTGGCGCTGAAATAGGCGCCGCGTCCGTTTACCGCCGCATGCCACAGGTCATCGATGGTCTCGATCGCTCCACTACTGGGAATCGGCCAGTTACAGGTGGTGCCAGCCGTCTGCCATGTGCAGACCGTAGAGCTGGCGGTACTGCCCAGCTTGACCGAGACATAATCCCCGCCGCTATCGTTCAGGTAGCTGGACGAATAACTCATACGGCCACTCGCACCCAGCCCCAGGGTGAAGGTGGTCATGTGTTGCTGGAGGTTATTGTCATTGCCGCTGATGAACACATTGTTATCGCACAGCGGCCCGACCGTCGCTGGCGCCACCGGCGTACCGCAGTTGTTCAGCGTTGAAGTGCGCAGGTCAGTCTGGTAGTAATACATGGCCACGTCCGCCAGGCTGTTGCTGCTACCACCGGTAGTGTCTGTCGTCGTTACCCTGCTGAACTCAACTTTGGTGCTTGGGTCAGGGGAAGGTATAGAAGCACTGCAGGCAGTATTTGACACACATGCGCCATCAATTCTTGACCCATTAGTCAGCCAACTGGAACTGGAGGGGTTGCAACTCTCCGTCCCGGTCGGGGTTCCGGTGACGGTCACGGTACATGCGCCGATCTGTGGCTGGTTTCGGAGTTGGTTGGTGGAACCGCTGCAGCCGCCACAGGAGTAGTCGTTCCGCGTGTAATTGATTGTTACGGTACTGGTGTCGACAGCTACCGAACCGTCGTACATGGGCGGTCCCGCTGTCCCGTCCTGGTTGCCGATATCCGTACTGCCATTGATTTGATTGGGATTGCTGCTATCGTTCCAATAGCCGTCGGTGGACAGGATGCTGAAGTTCTGCTGGCAGGAATACTGCACCGGGTCGGTTACGCCCAGTTTTCCCGCATAATACCTACCGGCATCCGCTAATGCTGTGCGCAAAGGAGTGCTGCCAGTCGGTGCGCTGTTGTAAAGCGTGCTGTACCAATTGGTTCGTTGTGTGCTTTCGAATGCTCCCAGTGTCAGTGCTGGCGTGCTTGACGAGTTAATTCTCATCAGGCCGGTACGGTAAGTGTTGTTGAGGCTGCTGAACGCCCTTCCGGCAGCGGTTTTCATCATCTGCATGCGGGTGCGGTAATAGCTGTACCAGTTGGCGAAGTTGGTTAATTTGCCGGTGTCGGCAATCGGGAATATGGTCGGGGAAAGCGTCATGGTCCCAGTATTGCCCTTGGTGATTATCAGTGCCGTGGCTGTTGCCGCCAGCCCGGTAATCGTCACAGTGCCAGCGGTTGGCGTTGAGGCCGTGTAACCATGCCCGGCGGTGGTCGTGCAGTTGCCGACTTTGGCACTGGTGCAGAGATTGATTTGGGCTGCGATATTGGTGGCCACGTTGCTGCTGCTCGTGCTGGCGGTTGTTGTGCCGGACATGATCTCTTGTGTACCGTTCACCATGATGCCGCTTACCGAAGTACTGCTGGTCCCGCTTACCACAATGGTGGCGGTTGTGGCGGTTGCAGTGCTTGAAAGGCTGATTTTGGTGAATAAATTGCTGCCGTTGCCGGCTATGACCCCGATGGCGCTGTCGCACTCCGTGTAGAAAGTTGAGCCGGTGTCATTATAATTCTTCGTGGTTTGCGTGCCGCTATAGGTGCGGTAATGCGCCGCGTCTGGCCCCAACGATTCCAGGGTGTATGATCCGTATGACTGGTACGCCGTGTTGGCAGCATCAGGGCTAAATCTGTTGGCTATGAACGCGCTGTTGAGATTTCTGGCGGTCGAAGTGGAGTCGAAGCCATTGTCCAGCGCCGCAGTGAAGCTGGCGTTGGCATAACTTGTCCCGGTCGAATCCAGTGGCGGCAGGTAGGTGATGTTGGGGTTGTAATAAACGCCATTGCACTGACTGCTTTGGTAACCGTGCTCGCCGCGGAAATCATCCGCCTTATCCGGCATGTAGGTCCACGACATGCTGCCTGAATCATCCAGCACGAACAACAGGTTCGGCTTGACTGTCAAGGTGGTGGATGTTGCCAATGGCGATGTCGCCAGCGCGACCGATGCGGCCAGCGATGGCAGCGGCAAGGCGAGGCCGGCGGCCAGCGCAAGGGACAGCAACTGGTGGCGTGTGGTAGAGCGATTTTTCAGATAGCTTTTCATGGTGGTCTCCTAATAAACAAATGCCTGCACATAGCTGACGGTGTTTTTTTGCCCAGAGGTTCTTGAGGTGATGCGTATCTGGGGCGTTTGGCCCGCGACAGGGCAGCCGGCACCCAGGCAAACATCTTGCGGCAGGGGGATGTTTTGCCCGTTATTGTCCTGAACGGCACTGCTAAATAGGCATTCCGCAGTTTGTATCGGCAGGTTGGCGTTACGGCACATACGCTGGATAATATAGCGCACGGTGTTGCCACTACCATCCTCTGCCATGACAACGTTGTTGACGTCGTCCCATGTGGCCTCTGCAGTGAGGATCAACGCGGGATCCACGCTGGAGTGGTAGCCGGGTCTGGCGGCTAAATCGGTGATATTGAGGTGGTGGGAGGGGTCATTTAAAATATTAATGGCATTGTTGGCAGTTTGCGTTACCGCTAGCCAGCCCATCGCGGCCTCAATGCCTGCGTCACCGGAAGCGGTCGCGGTCTGCTTGAAAGCCAAATTACCTGCGATGAGGGTGCTGGTATCTACCGAGCGGATCAAGGCTACTGCGGCAAGTGACATCACCACCAGCGCAATCAGTGCAAAAAACAAGACGACTCCGCGCTGTTTCAGCGCATACGCGCGCTCACAACCAATACTTAAGCGCATCACCCCAGTCTGATAGCCAGCAGCTGTATCAGCAAGATGATGGGTAGTCTTGTCTGTTTTTGACAGCAATTTCATAGTGTGTCCTTGGCCCAAATTACATTGCGCAGTGGGAGGATGGTTTCAAATACGCGGTAACGATAGCGTTGCCAGAGAGGGTCGTTACTCAGGTTGATTGCTGGCGCAGCGTCGAAATTCGTGTCATCCCAGGCACAAGGGCCGTTGTTGACGGTGCCCTTGGCTGTGGTGCAAGCAACAGTCACATTCTCTTTTTCCAGCAAGCCGTTGCGCGCTACCACAGCGATGCGGACGGCTTTGATCCGGTTGCGGTCGGCGATCGTAGGGGTTGCCCATGTACCACCGGTAGGATTCAGCCACTGGGTGATCTGGTTCGAAGTAGCAGCAGCAGATATCCCGTACTGTGCCTGTATATTGACGATGTCTGCCACTCCGGGAGCGCCATTCCTTTCCAGATAAGTCTGAGAGTTGAGTGGATCTGTGGGGTCATAGCCTGGATTGATGCGGAAAGTAATTTCATTCCACGCTCCCAAACAGGCGAGTGCGGCGCCAGTCGCCGCAGTGGTGGTATTGGCCAGTGTTATTGTTGTGGTGCCCGGCACGGCGCTTGCGACCGACAGGGCACAAGTTGCTCCAGCGATAACCAGGGTGGTATCACCGGCCTGGCAACCCAAATTGTTGCCCACAGTGGCATCGCTTGCAGTTGGCGCGCCCATCGCCGTAATCGTGCTGGGGATCCCACCCGAGGACGAGTCGCCATAGCGTATCGTGATGCTGTCGCTGGCACCCGCAGCCGTTCCGCCGTCGGTAATGACGACAGGAGAGAGGCGGTTTGGGGTGGTTGCATCAACTACGCCATTAATAGTCAGGGTCGTACACTCGAGCGCTGAATTAGTAACGGGGAGCAGGCCGTACCCCGCCTGCTGTAGTTCGCGTCCAATGATGTGGAGTGCAATGCTGCCATTGGTTTGTGCGTCCGCAGCCCCCGTGGTGGTGCGTTTTTGCCCTTCAAAAACTGAGAAGACCTGCATAATGACCAAGGTCGCGAGCAGACCGATCACCAGTCCGACCATGATTTCCACCAGGCTGAACCCGGTTTGATAATAAGAATGTTGCTTGCTCGGTTTCATCATACTAGCCACCCGTGATAGTGGCGAAAGTGGTGAAATTATGTGCAGACTCTCCGGGTTGCTGCCAGCTGACAGTAACCTGGAACTGACCGGGGGCTGGCTGGGTGACGGTTCTTGTACCATTGGGTAATGCGGTCGAAATATCGGTGTTTGCCTCAACGAAGCTAATGTAACCGGGCCGGGTTGGATCGGGATCTGCCCATATCTGCCCTATTCTTTGTTGGGCGATAAAACTGGCCTCGGAACGGAGTTTTGAGTCGGTGGTGTTTTTGATCATGGCTGCTTGCAAGCCAACCAAAGCGAGTACTCCCATGGAAAAGAGCAGGATAGCGACTAACGCTTCCAGCAATACAACCCCCTCCTGTGCGGATTTGTGTTGTGTTGCAAATTTTGGGAGAGACTTCGTATGTTTGTTCATGATCTGTTCTCTGGTTAACATTGTTGTGTGTTTAGCACATCGGTGCAGTTAGCACGCCTGCGGGCTGGAGCCTGCTGCCAGATTGGGGTTGCACATCCTGACATTGCCGCCCAAACCTATCGTGACCCTTAAGTCATGACTGTCAACCGGAGCCAGCACGGCGGAATCCAGATCGACTTGCTGGAGGGGGGTAGGGTTCACCACCGTGCCCAGGTTGCTGAAAATAATGGTGGTTTCAGCCGTTACCCCATCCGCTTCGTAGCCTTTGGCGGTAGCATTTTTAGAGCCTTCGTTACCTGATCTTGAGTCAATCACCGTAAGCG
>JBAQWL010000294.1:0-23803 GCA_049298895.1 Gallionella sp. | reverse complement strand
GGCCAAGCAGTTGACCGAAGGATTGGCGGCAAGCGCCAAAAAGCACGGCATTCCATTTTGTGCGCAATCCATCGGTGGCATGTTCGGCCTGTATTTCAGCAAGGCTGTGCCGGCCAGTTATGCCGAGGTGATGGCATGTGACAAGGAGACGTTCAATCGCTTCTTCCATGCGATGCTGGAAGCCGGCGTGTATCTCGCACCGTCGGCGTTCGAGGCGGGTTTTGTTTCCGCCGCACACACTGAGGCGGACATTGCGGCAACAATCGCAGAAGCCGAAAAGATTTTTAAGACTTGGAAGTAATGGGTCTTTTTTCACTAGCTGCGTTCTTTACCACCGTAAACCATCTAAAGGATTTGCCCCAGCACGGCGGCAAAGAAGTGGCGTTCGTCGGGCGATCCAACGCGGGCAAGTCAAGCGCGATCAATACGCTGGCGAATCATGTTCGGCTGGCCTATACCAGCAAGACACCGGGACGCACCCAGCATCTCAATTATTTTTCATTGGGCAGCAATAATTTTCTGGTGGACTTGCCAGGCTATGGCTATGCTAAAGTGCCTCCCGAAAGTAAGCGTCATTGGGAAGGTCTGCTCAGCGAGTATTTACAGACCCGTGAGGAGTTGTGCGGTTTGGTGGTGATCATGGATTCCCGTCACCCGTTGACCGAGCTGGATGAGAACATGCTGGACTGGTTCGCGCCGACCGGGAAGCCGGTGCATATCTTGCTCACCAAGTCAGACAAACTCAGCCGACAACAAGCCACAACCATCCTGAATCGCGTAAAATCCCACCTTGCCGAGCATTTCCCGCAGTGCTCTGTGCAATTATTTTCCAGTTTGAAGAAGTTGGGCATGGAAGAGGCGGAGAGGGTGATTGCAGCTTGGTTGGCTGATGATCCAATAGGTGGTGAATAGGCAAAAAAAATGCCCCCAGCCTAAAGGGGAAAAGCTGGGAGCAAGAAGTCTTAGCAGAGTGCCGAAGAGCTTTTGGCCGGGCACCCGTAAGACACACGCTCAGGGAGGAGAAACGTGGAATGACTTTCGTCATTCAACACCTCAGATAAGCAACTTCTAACATAGTTTCAAAAAATTAGAAATTTCTCAAGGAAAATCATGCAAACACTAGGGCGATTCCCAAATGTAAGAATGCGTAGAATGCGCCATGACGCGTTTTCACGGGATTTAATGCGAGAGCATATACTCACTCCTGCAGATTTCATCTACCCTGTTTTTGTGTTGGAGGGCAACAATAAGGTCGAGGATGTAAAGTCAATGCCGGAAGTGCGGCGCAAGACTTTGGACTTGTTGCTCAAGGATGCCGAACAATGCGTCAAGCTAGGCATTCCGGTAATGGCGATCTTTCCGGTGATCGATGCGCCGCTGAAAAGCCTGGATGCGCGCGAAGCCTACAACCCGGACGGTCTTGTGCCGCGCGTGATTGCCGCGCTCAAGAAGAATTTCCCCGATCTGGGCATCATGACCGACATCGCGCTCGACCCCTATACCAGCCACGGGCAGGACGGATTATTGGATGATAGTGGTTACGTGCTCAATGACGAAACTATTGCGGTGCTGACCAAGCAGGCGCAGATGCATGCAGCTGCGGGCGCAGACATTGTCGCTCCTTCGGACATGATGGACGGGCGTATCGGTGCGGTGCGCGCGGCGCTGGATGCCAACAAGCACATTCACACCCGCATCATGGCCTACTCCGCCAAATACGCTTCCAGTTTCTACGGACCGTTTCGTGACGCGGTTGGTTCCAGCGGCAATCTGGGCGCTGGCAACAAATACACCTATCAGATGGATCCAGCCAATTCCGACGAAGCGTTATGGGAAGTCGGCCTAGACTTGCAGGAAGGCGCCGACATGGTGATGGTCAAACCGGGCATGCCCTACCTAGACATCGTGCGTCGCGTGAAAGACGAGTTTAAAGCCCCTACCTTTGTATATCAAGTGAGCGGCGAATACGCGATGCTTAAAGCTGCAGCGCTAAACGGCTGGTTGAAAGAAGAGGCATGCGTGCTGGAGGCATTATTGTCGTTCAAACGTGCGGGAGCTGATGGGATACTGACTTATTTTGCACTGGATGCTGCACGCTGGATGAAATCAGGCGGTTAGTAAAGCTTCCACTGCCGAAATGTCAGCATGTGTTGCTGGTTTTCGGCTGCCGCTGAAACGCGCACTCTCCGGTAGAACGATAGTGTGTAACTGAGTACCGGATTCGCCAGTCAGGGTGTAGCTCGGCACGGTCTCCTGATGTCCGCCGACCTGAACTTTCCACTCCCCACCCTCAAATTCAATGTTGTGCTTGAGCAAAAACAACAACACCGCTTTTTCATCATCATTGAACAACATCAGGTTGATGTCCGATTGTTCCCCTGCCGTCCCGCTTAATACCGAACCGGTCAAGTAGGGATGAAATTCCGCCAACATACGCATATTGATCAGGGCTTCTTCGCGCAGTTTCCTCAATATGCTGGGGTGGCTGTTACTTTGGAATAAGCCGCGAAAACTGTGTAGCGCGATGTCTATTTCCTCGTTGCTGGGCAGATGATGGGTATCACTCGCCCCTAATTGTTTGGCGGCTTTGCGTTTGGCATGGGCGTGGTCGGTGGTGCCTCCCTCAGCCATCAATTTGGCAGCTTGATGTGCTAGTTGCTCGCGCATCAGGTCACGCCTATTTAAATATTCTTTGGGTGTGCGTTCTTTGCTCATGTGATGGAGTCATATGGTGGATCAGAGTAGTTGGTCCTTGATTGTCTCCGATGGTTTAGTTTCCTCTATGGGTTCGGGCATCGCTTGTTCGGATGGCATATTCTCCTGATAGAAATACTCAATACGTGAACTTTGTTCATCGAGAAATCCTTCATCATTGATACGCAAGGTAACCATACCCTCTGGCATCGTATAAGATGCCTGAGGCACATCCTTAAGTACTATTTCCATGTAGTTCATCCACATTGGCAAGGCCGCACCGCCGCCAGTTTCCTTGTCTCCCAAGCTGCGCGGTTGATCGTAACCTATCCAGGAAATGCCGACTACAGTCGGATGAAAGCCACAAAACCAGGCATCAAGCGTGTCATTAGTGGTGCCGGTTTTTCCGGCCAAATCTTGGCGACCGAGCTGCATGGCACGAAATGCAGTGCCGTGTTTGACCACGTCCTGCAGCATGTTGACCATGGTATAGGCGTTGCGCACATCAATAACTTGTTTTGCAGTATGAGCGGCTACTTCAGGATGGGCTTTGCTGAGCACTGTACCTTGTGCATCTTCGATGCGCTGAATGAAGTAAGGGGAGACGAGAAAGCCACCGTTAGCAAAAACAGAATATCCAGTCAGCATTTGCATCGGTGTCACCGAGCCTGCTCCCAGAGCCATGGTCAGATAGGCTGGATACTTAGAGGGATCGAAGCCGAATTTGGTGATGTAGTCCCAAGCATATTGAGGCGTGATGGACTGTAGTATACGGATCGAGACAAGATTCTTGGATTTAAGCAAAGCCTGACGCATTCGCATCGGACCTTCGAATTTTCCGTCGTAATTTTTTGGCTCCCATGGCTCGTTGCCGGTCTGTTTTGCATCGAAGATCAACGGGGCATCATTGATCACTGTGGCGGGAGTGAAACCCTTTTCCAGCGCAGCGGAATAGACGAATGGCTTGAAACTTGAACCTGGCTGGCGCCATGCCTGAACGATGTGATTGAACTGATTGTTGTTGAAGTCGAAACCTCCAACAAGTGAGTAGATGGCACCATCGCGCGGGTTTGCGGAAACAAAGGCAGCCTCGACTTGCGGGAGCTGGCTGATTTGCCAAGCACCCGCCTCATCCTTTTTTAATCGTATTAGCGACCCTGCATTGATGCGCTGGTTCAGAGCGACCTTTTTAGTTAAGGCCTGTTGAACAAAGAGCAGTGCATCGCCGCTGAATTCGACAACCTCGCCCTTGCAATAGGCACGAACCAGCTTGGGTGAGGCTTCCAAAACGACAGCAGGGATTAAGTCATCGCTGTCAGTTACATCCAGCAGGGCTTCTTCCAGTTGTTCTGCGCTGTAACTGGCGCTGGAGCTGCCGTCAGGTAAATTGATAAATCCTTCTGGGCCACGGTAGCCTTGGCGGCGGTCATATTCGAGCACGCCTTTACGCACAGACTGGTATGCTGCGAGTTGATCACGTAGTCGGATAGTGGTGTAAACCCTAAAACCTTTTGTGTAGGTGTCCTCCTGAAATTTTTCATAAACAGCCTGCCTTACCATTTCCGAAAGAAAGTCCGACTTAGCTCCAAACTCCTGGTTACCATGAATCGCTGCGATGGGTTGCAGTTGTGCGAGCTGTAGCTGCTTATCGTCAATGAACCCCAGCTCGTGCATACGGCGCAAAACGTACAGTTGGCGAACCTTGGTACGCTGTGGATTAGCTATTGGATTGTATAAGGAGGGCGCTTTAGGTAACCCTGCCAGCGCTGCAGCTTCGGCAATTGTGACTAGGCTTAGGGGTTTGCCGAAATAAATTTGAGAGGCTGCTGCAAATCCATATGCACGTTGACCCAGAAAAATCTGGTTGATATAAAGCTGAAAGATATCGTCTTTGCTTAAGCTGTGTTCGATTTTAAAAGTGAGAAGCACCTCATTAAACTTGCGTGCTAGAGTCTTTTCTTTTGTGAGGAAAAAGTTGCGTGCTACCTGCATGGTGATGGTGCTGGCTCCCTGCTTCACTCCTCCTGAAGTAAAATTAGAGAGTGCTGCGCGCATTACCCCCATGTAATCCACGCCGCCGTGCTGGTAGAATCCATCATCTTCGGCAGCAAGAATGGCTTGTTTCATTACCTCAGGGACTTCGGAGATTTTGACCAATGCGCGGCGTTCCTCCCCGAATTCACTCAGTAATACACCTTCCGCGCTGTATACGCGTAGCGGGATTTTGGGGCGGTAGTCAGTAAGCACCTCTAGTGTAGGTAGACTCGGGTAAGCCAGCATGACTGCTAGCCCAAGTAATATAGCTGACAATAAAAATAAGGCTAGGGCGACAAGAGCAGGGAAGAGCCAGCGACGTGAATACATGTAAAATTACCAGGAGATTTGTATCAAAAGTATAATGGTGGAAATTATATCGGCTCTCGCCTATAAAATAACCCCTTAAAAAAAGCTTTACACAATTGATAGTTATTGCTAGGATTTAAACCACTTTATAAAAATAAAGCGCTAACCGGCATATGTTTAAAGTAAATTTCGATATACCGCTGGGCTTTTTGCGAGCCTCGGCACCGCCTTTGGTGGGTGTCGACATAAGTTCGTCATCGGTAAAGGTGGTCGAGTTGAGCGAGCTGCCCAAAAAGGGTGGTTATGTTGTTGAGCGATATGCAATTGAGTTGTTGCCTAAAGATGCAGTGAGTGACGGTAACATCAATAATCTTGATGCAGTTTCGGAAGCCTTGCAACGTGCATGGAAGCGACTCGGTGGCCGTATCAAGAACGTGGCACTGGCGCTCCCAGCGGCAGCGGTGATCACAAAAAAAATTCTCTTGCCTGCAGGTCTGCGCGAAGAAGATTTGGAATTCCAAGTGGAATCAGAGGCTAACCAATACATTCCCTTCGCGCTCGATGAGGTAAATCTGGATTTTCAGGTAATTGGGCCGGCGCCAAATAGCACCGAGGAAGTGGCGGTGTTGTTGGCGGCATCACGCAAGGCAAATGTCGAAGACCGAGTCGCGGCTTGCCAGGCTGCGGGGCTTAAAACGATCGTTATGGATGTCGAGCCATATGCGGCAGAGATGGCCTTCGAGCAGATAGGTGCCCAGCTACCAGACGCTGCACTAGATAAATGCGTTGCCTTGATCGATATCGGCGCCAGTGTGATGAATGTTAATGTCCTGCGTAATGGGCAGTCGATTTATTCAAGGGACCAACAGCTAGGTGGTAACCAATTGACTCAGCAGATCCAAACAGTGTACGGTTTGTCTGCTGATGAGGCTGAAGCAGGCAAACGCAATGGAGGGCTGCCGGATAATTACGAAAGCGATGTATTGGCAGCTTTTCGAGAGAGTGTGGTGTTGGAAATATCCCGGGCACTGCAGTTTTTCTTCGCTTCGTCACAGTACAATGAAGTTGACTACATAGTGCTTGCGGGTGGATGTGCGGCATTGCCCGGATTGGATGACGCAGTGGCAACTCGAACCCAGGTGAGTACCATGGTGGCGAACCCGTTTGCCTTTATGACGCTGTCCAGCCGTATCAAACCAAGACAATTGCAGGCTGATGCCCCATCGCTGTTCATCGCTTGTGGCCTCGCGATGCGGCGGTTTGACCCATCATGATACGCATAAATTTACTGCCGCATCGCGCAGAAAAGCGTCGAGCACACCAAGTTCAGTTTATCGCCCTTTGCGTGATTTCTGTAATTCTGGGAGGATTGCTGGTTGGGTTTGTGCAGGTAGCAATCGGCACCCAGATATCTTACCAGGAAAGGCGTAATGCTTATTTGAAGCAAGAAACTGCAAAGCTGGACGAGCAAATTGCAGAAATCAAGAAACTTCGTGAGCAAACACGGGCCTTGCTGGCGCGCAAAAATGTTGTGGAAAGCTTGCAAAGCACGCGTTCCGATGTGGTGCATCTGCTGGATCAAATGTTGCGCATTTTGCCGGATGGGGTGTACCTCAAAACGATCAAACAAACGGGTAACAAAATCAGTCTGATTGGCTATGCCCAGTCCAATGCACGTATCTCAACATTGATGCGCGCTGTTGAGGCTTCGCCTTGGCTCGATTCGCCCGCGCTGGTGGAAATTCATGCGGTCACTGCGGGTGGTAGTCGTGTCAGTGAGTTTTCACTGAACTTTAATTTGACCAAGCCATCTGGTGTCTAGAGTTAGGTGTTGAGATGAAGCTAGAAGACCTGAAAAACCTGAATCCCAAGACTCCTGGCGCATGGCCCTGGCCAGCAAAAATCATTGCTTTCGTGATAATGTTTGTCGCAGTGGCGATAGCTGGTGCGGTGTTTATCTGGCAAGACCAATGGGAGACCTTGGGAGGAGTCAGAAATGAAGAAGAAAAGCTGAAGGAAACTTTCCTTGCAAAAAAGAGCCAAGCGATTAACTTGGATCTGATTAAGAAGCAATTGATAGAAACTAAGGAATCTTTCGGCGCATTACTTAAGCAGTTACCAAGCAAGTCTGAAATGGATGCGTTATTGACTGATATCAACCAGGCCGGCTTGGGGCGTGGATTGCAGTTCGAGTTATTTAAGCCTGGCGCGGAAACGATAAATGGAGTTTTTACCGAGCAGCCGATCGCGATCAAGGTGACGGGGAATTATGACGATATTGGGAAATTTTGCGGCGACATTGCGATGTTGTCGCGCATTGTCACACTTAATGATATTTCGTTAAGTCCTCTTGGTGGTGGGTTGGTTATGGACGCTACAGCGAAGACCTTTCGCTACTTGGACGAAGAAGAAGTGGCAGCCCAGAAAAGGACTCAGAAGCCAGCGGGAGCCAAGAAATGAGGCTGACATATTTTGCGCTGTGTTCGCTGCTACTGGTCGGCTGTGGCGGCGAAGAATATCAGGATTTGCGTGATTTTGTTAAAAACTCCGGTGCGGGTCTGCGCGGTAAAATTGAACCCCCCCCTGACGTGAAGCCCTATGAGTATTTTGCCTACACCAACGACACAAATTTGCCCGATCCATTTAAGCCGCGCAAGCCTGAAAAGCGTTCAGGCGGTGGCATAAATCAGCCAGATTTGGATCGCCCTAAAGAAGCTTTGGAAGAATTTCCGCTCGAAAATCTCAAAATGGTCGGGTACCTTCATAGGAATAAAGTGGGTTATGCAGTGATACGCGCAACTGATGGCAAGCTGCATCGGGTTGAGGCAGGCAATTATATAGGCTTGAACTTTGGCTTGATAATGGAAGTGACAGATGCGGAAGTGATTATCAAAGAGATGGTGCAAGACAGTGCCGGCGATTGGACAGAACGCGAGAGCAGCTTGCAATTACTTGAATGACTTGGGAGTGGACAATGGGATACATTAACAGCGCAGTGCGATTGCTCGGTATGTTCATCGTCTTTGCAGCGGTGGGCTTATTATTGGGTGCACAAGCTCAGGCAGACACACAGAACAGCATTACCGCCTTGGGTGTGAACAGTGCCGGGGGCGGAGCGACGGTCATCAAGGTCGAGTTATCGCAGCCACTGGTTAATACACCTGCCGGATTTACCATTAATACTCCACCGCGCATCGCGTTTGATTTTCCCAATACGGCAAACGGCTTAGGTAAATCAGTTCAAAATTTTACCGAAGGCGGCTTGCGTAGTGCCAATATCATTCAGGCTGGAGGGCGTACCCGCTTGGTAATCAACCTCAATCAAATGTTAAGTTACGACACCAAGATTGACGGCAGCAACCTATTGATTACCTTGCATGCCAAGCCTGCAGATGTGGCGGCTACGGCCAGCGTTTCGCGTTTTGCCGAAGCAAGCCGGGATGTGCAAAAACATAGCTTGCGCGACATCGATTTTCATCGCGGCAAAAAGGGTGAAGGGCGTATCCAGGTTGATCTCTCAGACTCTGGCATAGGCATAGACATACGTCAGCAAGGCACCATGTTGATCGTTGATTTTCTTAAAACCAATCTACCGAGTAATTTGCAACGCAAACTTGACGTGATCGATTTTGCGACACCGGTACAGGGCGTGGACACCTTCGTACAGGGTGACAACGTGCGTATGGTGATCGAGCCCCGTGGGCTGTGGGAGCACGCCGCCTACCAAACCGACAATAAATTCATCATCGAAGTGAAGCCGGTTGCCGAGGATCCTAACAAGTTAGTCAAGGGAACCCAAATAGGCTACGCAGGCGAAAAGCTGACATTGAACTTCCAGAAGATAGATGTTCGTGAAGCGCTGAATGTAATTGCCGATTTTACCGAACTGAACATGGTAATCAGCGACACCGTTACTGGTAATCTTACCTTGCGTTTGAAGGACGTGCCGTGGGATCAGGCGTTCGACATCATTCTGGATAGTCGCGGGCTGGATATGCGCAAAAATGGCAATGTGATCCAGGTTGCGCCTCGAGAAGAGATTGCGTCCAAGGAAAAAATCGACTTGACCTCTCGTCAGGAAATCGCCGACTTGGAAGAAGTTCGCACCGAGAGCTTCCAGCTGAGCTACCAGACAGGGGCGGCGGTAGTTACGCTTTTGACCAGTGGCACACAACGCATCCTGTCCAAACGCGGTAGTGCGGTGGTTGACGCTCGGACCAACACCTTGTTCATCCAGGACACTCCTTCTCATTTGGATGAGGCGCGTAAACTGATCAAGCAGATCGACGTGCCGGTACGCCAGGTGATGATAGAAGCGCGGGTTGTCGAAGCATCGGACAAGTTCGGCAGGAATTTGGGCGTAAGACTTGGATATAATTCTAATGACACATTTCAAGTAGGCAACAGCACCAAATTATCTGGAAACGTTGGCGCGAATTCACTTCTAGCCGGACCTTTGGCCGGCGTGACTATGCCTGCCAGCACCCCCAACGTAAATTTGCCATCAGCGGGAACGGCCGGCGCGTTTTCCTTGCTGCTATTCAATAGCGGGATGAGCAAACTGCTATCCGTGGAATTGACTGCACTGGAAACGGACAGCAAGGGCAAAATCATATCCAGTCCTAGGGTTGTGACCTCGGACAAAACAGAGGCTACGATAGAGGCCGGTACTGAAGTACCTTATCAGCAAGCCACCAGTAGCGGTGCAACTAGTGTCGCATTTAAAAAAGCCACCTTGAGTTTGAAGGTCAAACCTCAAATTACTCCGGATGACAATGTGATCATGGATATTAGTGTAAATAAAGACTCGGTTGGGCAGCTTTATGGCGGTGTTCCCAGCATCGACACTAACCAAGTAAAAACCCAGGTGTTGGTAGAAAATGGGGGTACGGTGGTAATCGGCGGTGTGTATACCCAGGTGCTGACCAAGGGTGTCGATAAGGTACCTTTGCTTGGGGACATACCCGTGTTGGGCTATCTATTTCGAAGTTCCGCTGATATCGATAATAAAAACGAGCTGCTGATCTTCATTTCTCCCAAAATCATGAAGGACACGATGACATTGCGCTGACATTACGTTGACTTTTCGCATAGGTATCAAGAAAAGCCCGGCTTAGCCCGGGCTTTTGCTATTATCGTCTACAATGCGCGACATGCAGAGCGCCGAAGAAAATGATACCAAGGATAAACAACCGGACCATCGCCGTAAGCTACAGTCCGGCAACCTCATCCTGGTGGGCATGATGGGATCGGGAAAAACTACCATGGGTCGGTTACTGGCTAGGCATCTGGGCAAGCTATTTGTGGATAGCGATGAGGAAATTCAGCAGCGCACCGGTGTGAACATCCCGCACATATTCGATATTGAAGGCGAGCCTGGTTTTCGCGCGCGCGAGTGCGTTACGATAGCCGACTTGGCCAAGCGCGATAACATGGTGCTGGCTACAGGTGGCGGGGCGGTGTTGATGGAACAAAACCGCATGCTGCTGCAGCAGAGCGGAATCGTTATCTATCTGAAGGCTAATGTGCATGATTTATTACACCGTACCCGACATGGCCGTAATCGTCCGCTACTGCAAACTGCTGATCCCTATGGCAGGTTGATGGAGCTGTACCAACAACGAGATCCCTTGTACCAACAGGTGGCTGACATCGTCATCCAGAGCGGCAAACAAAGTGTGCATGGCTTAATGCTGAATTTGGTGGGAAAAATAGACACGTTCAGAAAAAGCCAACCAGAAAAATCACCATAAGATTATGCAGACCTTGACAGTAGGATTGGGCGAGCGCAGCTATCCGATACTTATCGGGGGTAGATTACTAGCTCATGCGGAGTTGATGCAAGCGCATGTGCCGCGCAAGCATGTCGCCATTGTCTCCAATACGACTGTTGCTCCGCTGTATCTGGATAAGCTTCAACACATTTTGCAAACTATCGGTATTAGTAGTGTGGCCGTCATACTACCGGATGGAGAAGAGTATAAAAATTCCGACACGCTGAATTTGATTTATGACGCACTGCTGACTAACCGTTGTGAGCGAACTACCCCGCTCATTGCGCTAGGCGGTGGCGTGATCGGCGATATGACTGGCTATGCCGCCGCGACCTATTTGCGCGGGGTGCCGTTCATACAGATACCGACTACCTTGCTGGCGCAGGTAGATTCGTCAGTGGGCGGCAAGACTGGCATCAATCATCCGCTTGGGAAGAACATGATCGGCGCTTTCTACCAGCCGCAGCTTGTTCTAGCCGACATCGATACGTTGAGCACTCTTCCGGACAACGAGTTATCAGCAGGGGTAGCCGAAATCATCAAATATGGTTTGATCCGCGATCTGCCATTTCTGGAATGGCTGGAGCACAACATGGAAAAACTGTTGGCGCGCGATATCTCCACACTGCAGTATGCGATTGCGCGCAGTTGCCAGAACAAGGCTGAAGTTGTTGCGGCGGACGAGCGTGAAAGCGGTGAGCGCGCATTGTTGAATTTGGGACACACGTTCGGACACGCCATTGAGTCCGGTATGGGTTACGGCACTTGGCTGCATGGCGAAGGTGTCGCGGCAGGCACCATCATGGCAGCGGATCTGTCGAATCGCATGGGCTGGATTAGCTCGCAGGAAGTGACACGCATACGTGATTTGTTCAAGCGTGCCAAGCTGCCTACACTCGCACCTGATTTAGGAGTCGAAAAATATCTTGAATTGATGCGGCTGGATAAAAAAGTCGAAGGCGGCAAGATGCGCTTCGTTTTGCTCAAGCAAGTCGGGCGTGCGGTGGTTCAGAGCGATGTGCCTCAGAAGTTGTTGCAGGAAACCTTGCAGGCATGCGTGTTCATTGAGCAAGCTGATGGAACTACTGGCCATTCGACTAAGCCCGCAAGCGGGCAAGTCGCTGGTTATCAGGACAGGCATGGTTGAGCTAGCACCCTACGCCGTCTATGATAGCAACTCACGTGGGCGAAAAATAGCGGAGGCTGCTCCGCAAGGGCGTGGTGAATTCCAGCGCGACCGCGACCGCATCATACATTCCAGCGCATTTCGTCGACTCGAATACAAGACTCAGGTGTTTGTGAATCACGAGGGAGACCTGTTTCGTACTCGTCTAACTCATAGCATCGAAGTGGCGCAAATCGCCCGTTCAATAGCCAGGCGTTTACATTTGAACGAGGATCTGGCGGAAGCGATTTCTCTGGCACACGACCTTGGGCACACGCCGTTCGGCCATGCCGGGCAGGACGCACTGAATGCTTGCATGAAGGCATATGGCGGCTTCGAACACAATCTACAATCGCTACGCGTAGTGGATATCCTGGAAGAGCGATATGCCATGTTTGATGGACTGAATCTGTGCTTTGAAACACGCGAAGGCATACTCAAACACTGCTCTGCCGGGAACGCCAAAAAGCTGGGTGATCTCGGTGAAAGATTTCTGAATAACCGACGCCCGTCTTTGGAAGCACAGATAGCTAATCTTGCCGACGAGATTGCCTACAACAATCACGATGTGGATGATGGATTACGTTCCGGCCTGATCACGCTGGATCAGCTCGTCGCAGTGCCGTTGGTGGCAGCTCATTTGGGAGAAGTAAGGCTGGCTTACCCCGATTTGCCTGAACGGCGTGTGGTGCATGAAACGGTACGCCGCATGATCAATACTCTGGTAACCGATTTGATCCAGCAGAGCGAGCATAACATCGGCAATCAAACTCTGAGTCGATTGGAAGATGTGCGCAACGCGCCGATGCTGATCGCCTTTAGTGCAGAAGTGAATGAACAGCAGCGCGAGCTGAAGAATTTCTTGCGCACCAATTTGTATCGCCACTATCGTGTGCTGCGGATGAGCACCAAGGCACAACGTATCATTAGCGACTTGTTTGGAATATTCATGTCAGACAGCCGCTTGTTGCCTCCGCAATTTCAGCAGCAAGAGGCAGACCGCGCCCGCGCGGTAGCCGACTATATCGCCGGCATGACCGACCGCTATGCCATCCGCGAACATCGACGTATCTTCGCGGTGGAGGAGGTGCCGGTTTAACCGCAAGCCACCTCGTTCCGTGCGGTTGCCCATCAACACCAGACAAGGTAGAATTCTTACCCTTTTGCTTTTGAATTTTACGTGGTGGCGTGTGCCGCCATTTTTATCTTTGTTGATTGAGCCATATAGTTTGAACTGGGGAATACCGTGAGCATTTCTTCTTTGCCAATGCAGCAAGGCTTGTATGATCCACGCCTAGAGCGCGATGCCTGCGGGGTCGGTTTTATCGCCCATATCAAGGGCAGGAAAAGCCATGACATGGTTAGTCGGGGCCTTGAGATACTTGAAAATCTGACCCATCGTGGAGCGGTCGGAGCTGACCCGCTGGCTGGTGATGGTGCTGGTATTCTGCTACAGATTCCCGATGCGTTCCTGCGTACTCAGTGCGCAGCACAGGGAATAGTGTTGCCGACTGTCGGCAGTTATGGCGTGGGCATGCTGTTTCTGCCGCGTGATGCAGTCGCGCGGGCTGCCTGCGAACAGATTATTGCAGCTAAAATTGCCACTGAAGGACAACATTCGCTGGGCTGGCGCGACGTGCCGGTCGACAGTTCGAGCCTGGGTGCAAGCGTCAAAAAAGCCGAGCCTGTGGTGCGTCAGGTATTCATCGAGCGCGGCTCGAATTGCGTCGGTACAGATACATTCGAGCGGAAGTTGTTGGTGATCCGCAAGACTGTCGAGCACGCTGTACGCAACTTGACCGACTCGCAAGGTAAAGGATTTTATATACCTTCGTTGTCTTCGCGCACCATCGTTTATAAGGGGATGTTGCTGGCCAATCAGGTCGGCAAGTACTATTTAGACTTGCAGGATACCAGTGTGGTCAGCGCACTTGCACTGGTGCATCAGCGTTTCTCCACCAATACCTTTCCGACTTGGGATTTGGCGCATCCCTTCCGCATGATCGCGCATAACGGTGAGATCAACACCGTGCGTGGCAATGTGAACTGGATGACGGCACGCCATGCCGCGATGTCATCCAAACTGCTCGGTGAAGATCTGGAAAAACTCTGGCCTTTGATTGTGGATGGGCAGTCAGACTCGGCATGCTTTGACAATGCGCTGGAGTTGCTGGTCGCGGGCGGTTACTCATTGCCTCACGCAATGATGTTGCTGATACCCGAAGCCTGGGCGGGCAATCCGCTGATGGACGAAGAGCGTCGTGCCTTTTATGAATATCATGCCGCACTGATGGAGCCGTGGGACGGCCCGGCGGCTGTTGCATTTACCGATGGCCGCATGATAGGTGCGACGCTGGATCGCAACGGATTGCGCCCGGCGCGCTATCTTGTTACTGATGATGACTTGGTAATGATGGCATCTGAAATGGGTGTGTTGGATATTCCACAACACAAGATCGTTAAAAAATGGCGTTTGCAACCCGGCAAGATGTTTCTGATCGACATGCAAGCCGGACGAATCGTCGATGATGCCGAGTTGAAGAACCAGCTTGCCACTGCAAAACCCTATCGCAAGTGGATAGCAAAATCACGTTATTTCCTCGGCGACTTGGCCGAAGTGAAAGCCAAACCAAATCTGAACGCTTCGTTATTGGACACGCAGCAAGCATTTGGCTACACCCAGGAAGATTTGAAGTTTATCCTGATGCCAATGGTGAACGCCGGCGAAGAAGCCATCGGCTCGATGGGTGCAGATGCCGCATTGCCGGTGCTGTCGAACAAGAATCGCTCGTTCTACGATTATTTCCAGCAGTTGTTCGCGCAAGTGACCAATCCGCCGATCGATCCGATCCGCGAAGAGATCGTGATGTCGCTGACCTCGTTCATCGGCCCCAAGCCAAACTTACTCGGCATTGACGAAACCGATCCACCACTGCGACTGGAAGTCCATCATCCGGTGTTGTCGAATGATGACATCGCTAAATTGTGCAACATCGATCAGCTTACCCAGGGTGAATTCCGTTCATTGGTGCTGGATGTTACTTATCCGGTAAAACAGGGCGCAGCGGGGTGCGTGAAAGCGGTAAAGGCCTTGTGTGCCGCAGCCGACAAGGCAGTGGCTGATGGTTGCAATGTGTTGATCCTGTCGGATCGTGCAGTGTCGGCGCAGCGTGTGGCTATTCCTGCACTGTTGGCCTGCTCTAAAGTTCATCTGCATCTGGTGCACGAGGGCTTGCGTACCAGCACGGGTCTGGTGGTGGATACCGGCTCTGTCCGCGAGGTACACCACTTCGCCTTGCTGGCTGGATATGGTGCGGAAGCGGTATGTCCGTGGCTAGCATATGAAACCATTACGGCAATGAATTTGCCTGCGGGCGTTAGCATAACAGATGCAAAAAAACGCTACATCAAGGCGATCAACAAGGGATTGATGAAAGTAATGTCCAAGATGGGCATTTCCACTTATCAATCCTATTGTGGTGCCCAGATATTTGAAGCAATCGGGCTGAACTCCGAATTCGTTGCGGAGTATTTTACCAGCACAGCAACCCAGATTGAAGGCGTTGGCCTAAATGTGGTGGCGGAAGAGGCGGTGCGTACACATCACAGCGCATTCGGCAGTGATCCGGTGCTGGTCAACGCGCTCGACGCGGGTGGCGAATATGCCTGGCGAGTGCGCGGCGAAGAGCATATGTGGAACCCTGAGTCCATCGCCAAATTGCAGCACGCCACGCGCACCAACAATGCTACGACGTTCAAGGAATACGCCAAGCTCATCAACGAGCAAAGCACCAAGCTAAAAACTTTGCGCGGTTTATTTGAAATTAAACCACTCGGCGCGGCAGTGCCGTTGGCGGAAGTTGAACCGGCCAGGGAGATCGTTAAGCGTTTTGCCACCGGCGCGATGTCGCTCGGTTCGATCTCCACCGAGGCGCACACCACGCTGGCAATCGCGATGAATCGCATCGGCGGCAAATCGAACACCGGCGAAGGTGGCGAAGATCCAGCGCGCTTCAAGACCTTGAAGGGTGGCGAGATGTTGTCCGAAATCATAGGCGCGGGTCGTATCGAGCGCGACCTAAAAATGGAGGTTGGCGATTCGTTGCGCTCGCGCATCAAGCAGGTGGCGTCCGGCCGCTTCGGTGTGACTGCGGAATATTTGAATAGTGCCGATCAGATCCAGATCAAGATGGCGCAGGGTGCAAAACCCGGAGAAGGTGGCCAATTACCGGGCCACAAAGTGTCAGAATATATCGCTCAGCTGCGTTTCTCAGTGCCGGGGGTTGGATTGATTTCACCGCCGCCACATCATGATATTTATTCGATTGAAGATCTTGCGCAACTCATTCATGACCTGAAAAATGCCAATCCTTCTGCGTCGATTTCCGTCAAGCTGGTATCCGAGGTTGGCGTGGGCACGGTGGCAGCGGGGGTGGCCAAGGCCAAGGCCGATCACATCACCATATCCGGCCACGATGGAGGAACTGGCGCATCGCCGATTTCTTCCATTAAGCATGCTGGCACGCCTTGGGAACTCGGTCTGGCCGAAACACAGCAAACCTTGGTGTTGAATCAGTTGCGCGGACGCATCGCTATACAGGTGGATGGACAGATCAAAACTGGTCGCGATGTGCTGATCGGCGCACTATTGGGTGCCGACGAGTTTGGCTTTGCCACTGCCCCGCTGGTGGTGGAAGGCTGCATCATGATGCGCAAGTGTCACCTCAACACCTGCCCAGTCGGCGTGGCGACACAAGACCCAGAGTTGCGCAAGAAATTTACTGGCCAGCCGGAGCACGTGGTAAATTTCTTCTTCTTCATTGCCGAAGAAGTGCGCGAATATATGGCGCAACTGGGTGTTCGAAAATTCGACGAACTGATCGGACGCAGCGACTTGCTAGAAATGAAACACGGCATCGCGCATTGGAAGGCCAAGGGATTGGATTTTTCCAAGGTGTTTCATCAGCCGGATGTCGCGGCCAGCGTAGCGCGTCGTCATGTCGACGCGCAGGATCATGCTCTGCAAAAGGCACTGGACAACACCTTGATCGCACAAGCACAGGATGCGCTGAACAACAAGCAGGCCGTGGTCATCTCCAGCAACATCAACAACGTCAACCGTACAGTCGGCACGATGTTGTCGCATGAAGTCGCCAAGCGTTATGGGCAAGCAGGTTTGCCAGATGACACCATTAGGGTGAGATTCACCGGTACCGCCGGGCAGAGTTTTGCCGCGTTCCTTGCGCGTGGAATTTCGTTCGAATTACACGGCGAAGGAAACGACTATGTGGGCAAAGGCTTGTGCGGCGGGCGCGTCATCATCATTCCGCCAGCCGACTCAAAGCTGGTCTCGCACGAAAACATCATTGTAGGCAACACTGTGCTGTATGGAGCGACTTCAGGCGAGTGCTATTTTAGCGGCGTGGCGGGTGAACGGTTTGCGGTACGCAATTCTGGCGCGACTGCGGTGGTGGAAGGATTGGGCGATCACGGCTGCGAATATATGACTGGCGGGATGGTAGTGGTGCTGGGACAAACCGGACGCAACTTTGCGGCAGGTATGTCTGGCGGCGTGGCTTACGTGCTGGATGAAGAGGGCGGTTTTGAAAAACGCTGCAACTTGACTATGGTACAACTCGAACCAGTGCCGGAAGAATTGGCCGCGTTGGATAGTACAGATGACCTGCCGGAAAGTCATGGCCGTGTGCATTTCAATCATCTTAACCAGGCCGACGGGCAAGCCTTGCGTGAATTGGTTGAGAAGCACTTACTTTACACCGGCAGCCTGCGTGCCAAGCAGATTCTGGATGACTGGTCGACGTATTTGCCGAAGTTCACCAAGGTAATGCCGACCGAATATCGTCGCGCCCTGCAGGAAATAGCCGCGCAAAAAGCCAAAGAATTGGAGCCCGCATAATGGGTAAGCCTACCGGTTTCATGGAGTTTCAGCGCCTCAGCGAAGCAAATGTTCCAGTCGTACAGCGAGTAAAAAATTACCAGGAGTTCGTACTGCATTTGAAGGATGATCAGGCCAAGATCCAGGGCGCGCGCTGCATGGATTGCGGCATCCCGTTTTGTACTACCGGATGCCCAGTCAACAACATTATTCCCGACTGGAACGATCTGGTGTATCGCGGAAACTGGCGCGAAGCGCTGGATGTTTTACACTCTACCAACAACTTTCCAGAATTCACCGGGCGTATCTGTCCAGCGCCCTGCGAAGCGGCCTGCACGCTTAACATCAACGATGATGCGGTGGGTATCAAATCGATCGAACACGCCATTATCGACAAGGGTGGAGAAAATGGCTGGGTGGTGCCGCAACCGCCTGAGAAGAAAACTGGTAAAAAGGTTGCCGTGGTCGGTTCCGGCCCCGCCGGGCTGGCTACTGCCCAGCAACTGGCGCGGGTTGGACATAGTGTGGTGGTGTTTGAAAAGAACAGCCGCATTGGTGGTTTGATGCGCTATGGAATACCGGACTTCAAACTTGACAAGCGTTTGATCGATTGGCGCATGGCACAACTACAAGCTGAGGGTGTGACTTTTGAAACCTCTGTGTATATTGGCAAGGATGCGCCGGGCAAGGGAGCGGCCAATGATGCCAAAAAAACTATCAACCCTGAAGATCTGCTGAAAAAATTTGACGCGGTGGTCTTGTCTGGCGGTGCGGAAGCGCCACGCGACTTGCCGGTACCCGGGCGGGAATTAGCTGGCGTGCACTACGCGCTGGAATTCCTGATCCCACAGAACAAAGAGGTGGCGGGCGACGGGCGCAATACTATCCGCGCCACTGGTAAGCATGTTGTAGTGATAGGCGGCGGCGATACCGGTTCAGATTGCGTGGGCACCTCGAATCGGCATGGTGCATTGTCGGTTACACAATTTGAATTGATGCCGCGCCCGCCGGTGCAGGAAAACAAATCACTGGTGTGGCCGAGCTGGCCGATGAAGTTACGCACCTCCAGTTCACATGAAGAAGGCGCACAACGCGACTGGTCAGTCGTCACCAAGGAATTCACCGGCAGTAACGGCAAGGTCGAAAAATTGCGCGCGATACGTGTTGAATGGAAAGACGGCAAGATGAGCGAAGTCGCAGGCAGCGAATTCGAGCTCAAAGCTGATCTGGTATTGTTGGCGATGGGCTTCGTCAGCCCGGAGCAAAAAGTGCTGGATGCTTTCGGTGTGGAAAAAGATGCACGCGGTAACATCAAAGCTGATACGGAAAATTACCGCACCAGCAGGGACAAGGTATTCGCAGCAGGAGATATGCGTCGCGGGCAATCGCTGGTAGTGTGGGCAATACGTGAAGGTCGCCAGTGCGCGCGCGCTGTTGACGAATTTTTAATGGGATCATCCGTGCTGCCTCGCTAAAACCTCTCCCTGCTTCTATAAGCTCAATACATCCTTGTCAGGAGAGGAACAGTGATCACCTCCCCTGACAAGGGGAGACCGGGAAGGATTAGTGGCGGTGGTAGCTTTTAGAATTTTTATAAAATGAGAAAAACATGAACTTCAAACTAAAAAATGACACTTTTTTGCGTGCCTTGCTGCGTCAACCTACCGAATACACCCCATTATGGATGATGCGCCAAGCTGGTCGTTATTTGCCGGAATACCGCGAGACGCGCAAACGTGCCGGGAGCTTCCTGGGCCTATGCAAAAATCCGGACTTCGCCACCGAAGTGACCTTGCAACCTTTGGATCGTTTTCCGCTGGATGCAGCAATTCTGTTTTCCGACATCCTCACTGTGCCTGATGCGATGGGGCTGGGTCTTTATTTCTCAGACGGCGAAGGCCCCAAATTTGAACGTCCGCTACGCGACGAAGCGGCTATCAAAGCATTACGTGTTCCGGATATCGGTAAAGACTTGCGCTACGTCACGGATGCGGTGACGCAGATCCGTAAGGCACTAGACGGTAGTGTGCCGTTGATCGGCTTTTCCGGCAGTCCGTTCACATTATCCTGCTACATGGTCGAGGGCGGCGGCAGCGACGATTACGCCAAGGTGAAAACCTTGATGTATAACGAGCCTAAGTTGATGCACCACATTTTGGAAGTATCAACACAGGCAGTAATCAATTATTTGAACGCGCAAATCGAAGCGGGCGCACAAGCCGTGATGATCTTCGACTCATGGGGCGGCGTGTTGTCCCATGCGGCCTTCCATGAATTCTCACTGCCTTATACGCAGCGCATCGTTGCAGGTCTGATCAAAGAAAAAGACGGCGTGCGGATCCCGAATATCGTATTCACCAAAGGTGGCGGTATTTGGATAGATAGTATTGCCGCTATTGGTTGCGATGCCGTTGGTTTGGATTGGACCATGGATATTGGTGTTGCCCGTCAAAAGGTCGGCAGCAAGGTCGCTCTGCAAGGTAATCTCGATCCAGTCGTATTGTTTGCCTCGCCTGATGCGATTCGTGCTGAAGTAGAAAAAATTCTCGGTAGCTATGGTTATGGCAGCGGCCATGTATTCAACCTGGGGCACGGAATTTCGCAGCACACTAACCCGGAACATGCGGCGGCCCTGGTTAAGGCGGTGCATGAGCTGAGCCGCAAATACCACTAATTCCAATTTCATTTCATCGGTGAAACTGCGTTAGCTTCCTCGCCAGCGCCTTGCCGTGTCAATTGCACTGTCTTCGTCATTCGCTCGTCGCTGCCTTGTTTGACCTTCGAAATGGAACTGGAATAGCCCGGAAAAATTTGGTTAAACAAAAGCCGCAGGTATCTCCTGCGGCTTTTGCTTTTCTGCGACAATCGTAGCAATTTTCGCCTGAGCAAGTATGCCAATAGTTCGTGTAGCCCTAGATGTGCCGTTGCCCACCCTGTTCGATTACACGGTGGGAGAAGGTGCTGAGATTGCGATAGGTCAGCGGGTAATCGTGCCGTTCAGGCGCAGGCAGATGGTCGGGGTGGTGATAGAGTGCGTTGCCACCACAGATGTGCCGTCGGAGCGCATCAAGCCGGTTACGCAGACGTTGATTGATAGTGCGCCGTTGTCGGCTGGGCTGCTTGACCTGTTGCGCTTTTGTAGCGACTATTATCGTTATCCTGTCGGCCAGACGGTGTTGTCGGCATTGCCTACCCGTTTGCGTTCCGACAAGCCTGTCGTCAGCAAACCCAATTTGAATTATCGCTTGAGCGAAAGTGGTGCAACACTTGACCTCGAATCTTTTCCCAAGCGCAAGGTGGTGCAGCGGCGCATTCTGGCTAAGCTGGCAAAGCAGCCGTGTAATCTGGCGCAGCTCAAGACATTGTCTGCGACGGTCAGTGCACAGTTGAAAACTTTGGTGCTGCAGGGTTGGGTTGAGCAGTACACAGCTTCCCCCTCTCCAGCACTTTCCCATCAGGATGAAGGGGGGGCGATCGTTGAACACGCTTTTGACAACGCACACATTCTCACTCCAGAACAACAACAGGCAGTCGATGCCACTACCCAGGCCAGCGGCTATGCCTGCTTTCTGCTGCACGGCATCACGGGCAGCGGCAAGACCGAGGTGTATGTGCACCTGATGCACGATGTGCTGCAGCGCGACGGGCAGGTGCTGCTGTTGGTGCCGGAGATCAATCTCACGCCACAACTGGAAAACTATTTCCGCAGCCGTTTCCCTGATGCGAGCCTAGTCAGTTTGCATAGCGGTTTGTCCGAGGGTGAGCGCTTGCACAATTGGCAGCAGGGGCAAGCGGGCGCAGCGCAGATTGTCCTCGGCACGCGGTTGTCGGTGTTTGCCGAGTTGCCCAAACTTGCACTGATCATCGTTGACGAGGAGCACGACAACTCGTACAAGCAACAGGATGGCCTGCGTTACTCGGCACGCGACGTGGCGATTTTTCGCGCCAGTCAACGCAACGTGCCGATAGTGTTGGGTTCGGCCACACCGTCGTTGGAGAGCTATCACAACGCGCAGGGCGGGCGGTATCAGATGCTCAAGTTGACCGGTCGCGCCCAAGCTGACGCGCGCTTGCCCGTAGTGCGTTGCATCAACATCAATCAAACCGTGATGCATCATGGCATCAGCGAAAATCTGTTGCGCGAGATCGGGCAGCGCATCGCGCGTAAGGAACAGAGTCTGATATTCATCAACCGGCGCGGTTACGCGCCGGTGCTGATGTGTGGCGGCTGCGGCTGGCTGTCTGGTTGCAAGCACTGCGCGGGGAAGATGGTGTTGCATCTCAGCGAGCAACGTCTGCGCTGCCATCATTGCGGCTACCAGATTCGGGTGCCGCACGCTTGCCCGAGCTGCGGCAATGCGGACCTGCATCCGGTAGGTAGCGGCACGCAGCGTGTGGAAAGTGTGTTGCAGGAACGCTTCTCGGAAGCGCGCATCCTGAGGGTGGATAGAGACAGCACGCGCAACAAGCGCGCCTGGCAGACCATGCGCGAGCAGATACATGCGAATGAGGTGGACATTTTGGTTGGCACGCAAATGCTGGCCAAGGGGCACGACTTTCCCGCATTGACTCTGGTCGGCGTGCTCAATCCCGACAGCGCGCTATACAGTAGCGACTTCCGCGCAGCGGAAAAACTGTTCGCGCAACTGGTGCAAGTGGCGGGGCGTGCAGGGCGCGCCGACAAGCCCGGCGAGGTGCTGGTCCAGACGGCCTTTCCCGATCATCCCGTGTTTCGCGCTTTACAGACCCATGACTTCGAAGGCTGGGCTGCGTCGCAGTTAGTCGAACGGAAAATGGCGGGATTTCCGCCGTTTACTTTTCAGGCGATGCTGCGTGCCGAAGGGAAAAATGAGTCAGAGGTTTATGCTTTTCTGAATCACGCGCGAGAAGCTGCCATAAAAATGATTCAAGCGATGGGAATCTCGGCCACGCTGGAAATTCTTGGTGTAGTTCCTGCCGCCATGCCGCGCCGCGCTAATCACATACGAGCGCAACTGCTAATTCAAAGCCCGACGCGCAAAAGTATGCAGCAGTTCCTGCGTGCCTGGCAACCCAAGCTGGATCAACTATCTACTCAAAAGCTGCGCTGCTCTCTGGACATCGACCCACAAGAGTTTTAGAGTACACGGGTCAATCCAACCAGGAGGAGCAACATGGCCGCAAAACGTTTTTATGACTGTACAGTCAGTGAAAAACTTCTTTATACCTCCTTCCTTCTGTTGATTGGTCTAGGCTATTTGATGGCGATAGGTTATCTATATGTTTCGCACGAAGGCAATGATAAGCAGCCCGGGCTATCGATTACCGATGTGGCGAATAGCTACTACGGTAATCGCAGCGGTACACGACTGGAAGCGGCGATACGCGGGCCGATGGCGGCATATATCGATGAAACTGATCGCGGTATGATGGTGGCCTGGTTAAAAGACGGAGCAGATCAAGCTCATTACGACAAAGACGTCAAACCTATACTTCAGAAGACCTGCTTGGGCTGCCATGTGAAAACCTCCGGCATGAATCTGGCGGATTTAAGTACTTATGAGGGAATACATCAGTTCGCCGAAGTTGACACTGGCATGTCGATGGCGAGCTTGCTCAAGTTGTCGCACATACATCTGTTTGGCATTAGCCTGTTGCTGTTCGCACTGGGATTCATCTTTGTCCAAACAGAAATGAATGTCATTTTCAAACGTTTCCTGGTGCTCTCACCGATGTTCGCAGTATTCCTTGATGTGGCTTCTTGGTTCCTCACCAAGTGGGATTCGCACTACGCGATGGTGGTGGTCATTGCGGGTGCGGTGCTCGGTTTTTCGATGACTGCGCAGATACTGATTTCGCTGTACCAGATCTGGTTCTTGAAAAAGACAGATTCCGTTTTATAGGTTCCGGATTCTCTAAAATCGTATATAGACGTAGCTGGCTCGGATGCAA
>JBAQWL010000293.1:0-20014 GCA_049298895.1 Gallionella sp. | reverse complement strand
GGTTGGCAGCAAAGGCGATTGCCGCAACTCCCTGCGCTTTTGCCACGAAAGGCCGCAGACCGCGATAGCCAGAATTCCCAGCAGCAACCCCACCATGTTCTGCAGCTTCCACCGCCACGAGGCATGGTCGCGCGCGGCATCAGCCTGGGGCGGCTGCCTTTGCTTCAGCGCATTTTCCTCGTAGCAGGCAGGCCAGTTAGCGCAACCGAAACCCGCATCGGAAAGCCGCGCGTAGGCACTGAACACTACCGCGACAAAAGCGAGCACACAGGTCGCCAGTACAAGTTTTAAATACATGGGCACCTTGGTCACAATTATTTTGGGCAGCCGCTGTTATTGATGCTTCTGTCCGGCATGGTTGTTTTGCAATATTTCACTTCTACCAGAATGGCGTTATGCAAATCGGCACCGATCAGTTTGGCTTCTGTCAGATCGACGCGGGTGAGGTTGGCATCGGCCAGGCTGGTCATCGCGAACACCGCCCCTGTCGCATTGGCACCAGACAGATCGGCTCCTTTAAGATTGGCCATAGATAAGTTCGCGCCTACAAGGTTGGCCTCCCTGAGGTTGGCGCCCAGCAAGGTGCTTTGAGACAGATCGGCTTTGGCCAGATTTACACGCGACAAATTCGCACCATTCATATACGTTTCGGACAGATCGGCCCCGGAGAGATTGGCATTGGACAAATTCGCTTTCATCAGGTTAGCCTCCGTGATCCTATCGCCACTCAGGTCGGCACCTGAAAGATCGGCTCCCGCCAGATCAGCACCGGCCAGATTGGATTTGGTCAGGTTCGCACCGGAAAGATTGACGCCAGGGCAGTTGGCTCTTCGCTTGATCTGACAACCATTAATGGTTTGGCGCGCATCGGCTGTTGAGACCAACAATACAGCGATAACAAGCGGCCAGGCGGCAATAGTTTTCACTGGATATTCCTTATGGTCAGCAATGTATGATACCCGGATGATGCACCACAAGTGCCAATAAATCTCGCCGGCTGTATGCTGAACTTGTTGGCATGCTTGTTGGCATGCTGGAAACCGTGGCTGCAAGGTTAGCGGAACTCGCA
Organism: Gallionella sp.; assembly: GCA_049298895.1. GTDB lineage: Bacteria > Pseudomonadota > Gammaproteobacteria > Burkholderiales > Gallionellaceae > Gallionella. The sequence continues at coordinate 18,945 of JBAQWL010000293.1, read as the reverse complement.
TCACCGAGCAAGTTTGGTTTGACTCCGCCGGAGGTAATGGGTAGTGTCACCGTGGCATGCCGATCATATTTTTGGAACGAAAGAAAGCTCAATGACCGCTGAGACCTTTGTCCAGTTGGAGATTTACCGAATGGATAGCTACGCTGTGTGCCCGATCGTGTGCCATCCCGAATTTCTATTTTACCCCGGACTCGTGCAGCAGCCGGATTCGGGAAGCCCATCATGCTGATCCAGCTTGCCGTCATGGGCATGCTGGCGGCATTGTTGCCGCTGGCAGTCGTCTGGGTGTCGAGCGACACTGACAAATACCTCAAACTGGTATGGGTCACGCTTTTCCTCACCTTTGATCTAATCATGTTCGGCGCATTCACACGGCTGACCGATTCCGGTCTAGGTTGCCCGGATTGGCCCGGTTGTTATGGTCAGGCCAATCCACTGCAGGCACATGCAGACATCCGTACCGCCGAAATCGCGATGCCGACCGGCCCGGTTACTGTCGTGAAAGCCTGGATAGAAATGATACACCGCTATCTGGCGATGGGCATCGGTGTACTAATCATCGCCTTGATGGTGATCGCATGGCGCAGGTGGCTGCAATCGGGCCGCAGGGCAATGAAATATTCGCCGCTGTTTCCGACACTGCTATTTGCATTCGTTTGTGTTCAGGGTGCTTTTGGCGCTTGGACTGTCACGATGAAATTGCAACCGGTCATCGTGACCATACATCTGTTGCTGGGCATGACGTTGCTGGCGCTCTTGACATGGTTCGGCGCGCGCTTGAGCGATCATCCGCCTATGTCACAACCGGCGGCGCCGCGAGCGGCTGTTGAACTACGCATACCAGCCGCACTGGCTATCGTGGCGCTGGCGACACAAATCGCGCTCGGCGGCTGGGTCAGCACCAACTATGCGGCGCTGGCTTGCCCGGATTTTCCGCTGTGCCACGGCGAGCTGTTTCCACAAATGGATTTTGCAAACGGCTTCTCGTTATGGCGCGATCTGGGCATGACTGCCCAAGGGGATTATCTGCCCTTCCCTGCGCTGATCGCGATCCACTGGACGCATCGCTCCTTCGCCTTTGTCGTGGTTGTGCTGGTTGCCTGGGTGGCACTTAATGCACACAAAGTTGACGGTTTACGCAAGACCGCACGCTGGCTATTGGTCATGATTGCGCTGCAATTTACGATTGGCATTTCGACAATTTTCCTGAAATTGCCGCTGGCACTGGCAGTGGCACACAATGGCGGCGCGGCACTTCTACTGCTGTTGCTGGTCACGTTAAACTATAAAATCAGAACCGCGACCGAAGCTGCGTCAAATTGAGCCGCATCGCTCATTTTTGCGCCGCCGTCACATCAGGTTTTTTCGGGGCAACATGAGTCAGCCTGATACTATGTGCCTCACTTTTTTCCACGACGGAATCGCTGCCAGAATCGAAGCTCCATATCCAGGCGCCGCCACGGCGAGTTTTGAACGTTGTATCAGTCCAGTATTTTCCGGGAAGAACTTCCGGGAAATAAGCTTTGGGAAGAGTAGGCCCCGGGTATGAAATACTGGTGTCCACTATCGTGTTCAATTCAAAACGGCTGGGCAGATACCAATCATTGAGGCCGCAAAGTTTTTTTGCATTGATCGCTTTGATGTAGGCTGCGGTATCGCAATCACTGCCGGCGCATACTCCGGCGTTAGCCTTGCCTGCCCAGCCGCCGTTGGTAGTCTGATCCGGATCGTACCAAGTGTAAGTATTATTGATGTTTTGCAAACCGGGTTCGGATTTTTTTACTTCCCAGATCAACCCCGACTGGTTGTCCCGCACACAATCCCATGGTTGTTTGGCATAGTCATTGCCGTCATTCACACTGCCATCCTGGTTAAGACGCGTCATGTCAAACACAAACGGCTTGGGAGTGAGTTTGTCGCCACACCCTGCGATTAGCAAAGGGCACAACAACAGTAAAGCAATGCCGTTGCAAGAAAAGATTGAACTCTTGGTTAGCCTACTTTTATTGATCATTTTTTTCATTGGGTTTGCCCGGAAATAAATGTGACATATCTGTTTGATAGAAGGTAACGTATTATCATTGAATTGCGTGGCTTGTCCAAGCTTGTGTTTGAGAGGTAACCTCGAATTTACCTGCCACCTATAAATCGCACCACCCAGAAGTGAGTAGAGTCCGCTTTTGAAGAGAAAAAAATGAAATCTACCAGTCAAGGAAATCGACATGTTTACCCGATTGAAAAAAATTGCCGCAACCTTATCTGCCGCCGCACTGCTGAGCGTGGGCGCTGGGGCAGCCTTGGCCCAAGACCATGGTCATTCCCATGACGCGGGCCATGACTCGGGAGGGGCGGCGCAGCTCACCCTCAATAATGGCAAGAAATGGGCCACCGATGCCAACCTGCGCCAGGGTATGAGCCGCATCCGCGACGCACTGGCAGCGGAACTCCCGGCGATCCATGCCGGAAAAGCCACAGCGAAACAATACCGGGCACTGGCACAGAAGGCGAATGACCAGATTGAGTTCATGGTGAAAAACTGCAAGCTCGACGAAGCCGCAGACGCCATGCTCCATCTCCTGCTGGCCGACATCACCGCCGGAGCAGACGCGATGATGTTGCAGGACAGCGGCAAGGCACGCAAGGGTGCAGAGAAGATCGCCCACGCCCTGGAAAATTATGCCACCTACTTTGATCACCCAGGCTGGCGCGGCTTGAAATAAACCGTAGTTTTTTTCATGGAGTTGCTGACGACATGAAACCAAACCGCTTCCTGAGTTACGAGTGGGATGCCATCGCAGGCATACTGACCGCTGGCAGTTTTCAAATATGAATCATCCAGCCTTCTTTGATGCAGTGCCGAGCATCAGTTTGTAGCCCAGTTACTTTGGATACTCTGGATAAAAAATCATTTTACGTGCGCACATAAATAACTTCCTTTGATCGCAACCATTGCGGGTCAGGTGCGTTGCCAATTTTTCCAGGGTGATGCACTGGCGCAGAATCTTGCCATGGCAGGCGTGCAGCATTTCCAGCGGGTTATCAAAGCCCTGTGCGGCTTCTTCTGATGCGAACGAAATCATTTTTTATCCTCAACGAATGAATGGCATTGGGTCGTGGTTGATGGCGACCAGTACGATATAGGCGAACATCGCTTGTGCGGCCAGCCATGCGACTATGCGTATGGTTCTACTCTTGCCGTATTTTAGCGCGACAAAACCCAGCCCTATATATAGTAATAGCCCGGCCACTTTGGTTGTCAGCCATGCATCCACGAAAGGATATTGCTGGATGGTGACAGCCAGCGCAATGGCCGAGGCGAGCAGCAGCGTGTCCACGACATGCGGCACGATTCTGACCCAGCGCTGCTGCATGATGGGTGAACCACGCAAACTCCAGATGCCGCGCAGCAAAAACAGTGTGTAGCTCGTGAGAGCGCAAGTGATATGCAGTCCTTTAAGCAACATGAAACTCATGGTGTATCCTCCTCGATGCGCTGAAGCGTGCGCCGATACACTGCGATAGCGATGAGGAGAGCGTATCCGAGCAGCAGGCCTTGCAGCAGCAAGCCCAGTGCGACCAGCCATACTGCCGCATTCCACCAGGGTGCGAACAGTGCCGCAAGCAGTGTGTAGCGATGTAACCACAAGTGCCGCCACATCCAGGTTTCCGGGATGATTTTCTTCATGTTGGGAACACCGCTTTTTACCCCGCCACGAAACAGATGGAACCACACCAGAAATGGAACAATCTTGTACAGCATGCCGTGCGTCAACGACATAGCAAATCCGAGCAGGTATAACACGGCGGATAGCGTGACGAGACGATCAATAGCTGGAAATAAAACGGTTGCCAAAGCTGACAGGGCAGCGCACAACAAAGCCATCATGCCCAGCCGGAAAAAACTCAAAGTGGCATCCGCAACGCGGCGGCGACGCCTGCCTTGCAACACGAGTGTAGTCACGGCAAAACTGCTTGCCAAAAACCAGAACAGGCTTTTTGTCACGATTTCCACCCAGAGCGGCCTGGGTTCGAGAAAAATGGATAGCAAGTTCACCAGCAGCACGCTGAATATGGCGGGAGCCAAACCGATGGCCAACCATTTCGGATAGTTGGGTGTGAGCTGGAACATCGGCACCACTTGATAGGACACGCCAACGATCAGCAACATCACCCAGCCGCCCAACGACAAGCTGATATGGGCTGTGGCCAACCTGGCATAGGGCGGCGCCGAGCCGGTGGCATAGCCATGTGCCAGCAACATGCCTAATGCAATGGCTCCGCCTAGCGCGAGGATAGACAGCAGTATCGCGGTCATGGTGGCACTGTGTGCGGGAGCGCGCGCCAGGCTGATCAGGCTGGCGCTGATGAATGTTATAAAAGCCAAGCCCAAGAGCGGCCAGGCAAGATTGAGTAGTACCGGCTTGCCCAGCATGAAACCGGCAGGCAGCAGCACCGCGCCCAATAGCAGCGGCAGGAAGATGAGCCATACAGTCAGCCGGGATGCCGGCATCGGGCTGCCGATCACCACCGGCAGGATCTGCTGCATCGCACCCAGCATGATCATCGCCATGAACCCCAGCGTGATGCAATGCGTCGCGGCAAGCAGCGCGGGCGAGGGTATATCGGAAAATGGATGGTCTGTGCCGGACACCAACATCAGCGCAGCCAGCAGCAGGAACAGCGGGGCGGCAGTGAAGAAGCGCAACGGCACAGAAATCGGCGGCGCCTGTTCGGTATTGAGCGAGATGATTTTCATGCGTTATGCCTGATGCGAATTGAAAAGCTGCCATCGGTCAGCGCGGTGGTCTGCCAAGCATAACCGCTGTCGCGCAACACCTTGTACAGCGGGTAGGGTTCGCGATCAATATGCACATGCAAGTATGCTCCAGCAGGGAGTGCCGACAATGCGCGCATGATGTGCTCGAAAGGCTCGGGCGGTGGCAGTCCGCGCACATCCAGCTCGTGTGCCATGTTCGCTAGCATCGTGATCAGTCCACCTGCATGCGACCAAACAGCGCTTCCCGCTGTGAGGCCAGAAAGTGATCCGCGATAGGATAGAGCACCTGCTCTTCCTTGAAATTATGCTGCTGCATCACAATCAGCAGCGTTTCCGACAGGCCGCCATATCCTTGAGCATCCCGGTGAGCTAAGGTGCCGGCCATTTGTTCGATAAGCGTATTCATCTGCGCGTGTTCCATGAGCATCACCTTCACCGGGCCTGCAGGACCGCCGGCGGAGACCAGCGCGGGGGGAAAAGCTTGTCTTCTTCCATGCGAAAGTGCCTGGCCAGCTCAGTACGAAACTTGTTAAACGCAGTTTCCGCCTCACTCCAGCTGTTGGCCAAAGCGGCTTGTTCGGCAATGGCGAACGCCTCGTCACAGGCGTGATGGCCGGCGCTCATAAATTCGGCAATGGTTTGCATATCAGCACCCTCATAAAAATTACTGGCAGTGTGTTCGTTGCGGCAATGGCGGGTGAAACCGGAGAGCGTTGGCATTGTATAATAAAACATGTATTATCAATACATATTACTTGCAATAGCGTGGTACGCGGCACGTTTCGCATACCGCATTTTGCAAACAACTTTCAATCGAAGGAAAAAAATGACACATAATTGCTCCAACATAATTTCCGCAGACCTGCGTTATCCGTTCGATGCGCGCGGTGTGGCAAAACGCTTCCGCCATGCCGCAATCTTTGGCGCGCTGGACGCGCTGAATCCGGGTGAGACGATGACCTTCGTCAACGACCACGATCCATTGCCGTTGCTTGCCCAATTGACTCAGCGTTACGGTGAAAGCATCGCAATCAATTATGTCTCACGCGAACCGGGACAAATCGCCATCAACTTCACGCGTAAATAAACTGCGCACTGGCATGGCAAACTTGCCGGAATGCCCTGCAACAGACGATGCAGAAGCACTGGATAGCTTCGGCAAATGCCTGCCGGCTCATGTCAGATTCGAGGAGCGCAGGCTTTTTCCCGTGCTCAAAAGTTTGTTGTAGCGAGAGTGAAAGACCAGCCAATGGGAAACAACATATATCTACCTGCATATCCACTCTGGCTGGTTGGCTTCCGTCCGTTCTTTACACTGGCGATGTTATCGGGATTGAGTCTGCCGGTTTTGTGGGCATTGATTTATTCCGATGTGATTTCCGCACCGCAGACTACGTTTTCCATGGTGCAGTGGCACGCTCATGAAATGTTCTTCGGTTTCGGCTGGGCGGTGCTCGGCGGTTTCCTGCTGACCTCAACCAAGAACTGGGTGGGGGTGCGCGGCTACCACGGTCATGCACTGATGTTCCTAGTGGCGGCATGGCTGTTCGAGCGGGCCGGGATGTGGTTCGGGGGAACCTGGCCGCCGCTGCTGTTCCGGATTTCCAACAACCTGTTCATCGCCTCTATCGTCATGATGCTGATGTGGACGCTGATACGCAACCGCAAGGCAGACTCCTACCGCGACAACTACTTCCTGTTGCTGATCCTCCCGGTTTTTCTGCTGAGCAAGAACCTGATGCTCAGCGCCGATTACTACCTGATCGGCTGGAGCATGGCGGTGGGACTGTTCCGGATGGCCTTTCTGGTGATGCTGGAGCGCACGCTGGCCCAATTCATGAAGGGCGTTTTTCATGTTGCGATCTTGAATAATCCGACATTGAACAAGGCGATCAAGCTGCTCGGACTGCTGCTGGTGTTCGCCGGCCTGATGCCGCCGCAACTGTCAGGCTGGATCGCACTGCTGCTTGCGCTTCTGCTGGCAGGCCGCTTCATTTTCTGGAAGCCGCAACTGGCGATGCAGCGGCTCGACATCGGCATCATGTATCTGGGTTACATCGCGCTCGTCGCGCAACTGCTGATCGAATATCTCAGGCAGATCATCCATCCCGAATGGGCGGCATCCGTGTCCCTCCATGTCTTTACCTTCGGCGTGATGGGCCTGATCATCCCCGCGATGCTGATCAGAATATCGAAGGGGCACACCGGCAGAAAGGTGGTTTTTGATACGCTCGACAAATCCGCCCTGTGGGTGATGATGCTGGCTTTTGTAGTGCGCATCATCGCATCGCAGCTTTATCCCGCTGGATATACCTACTGGATATACCTCGCGGCATCATGCTGGTTTATTTGTTTTGCGCTGCTCGCGTGGCGGTATATCCCATTCCTGTTACAGCCACGAGTCGATGGCAAGGAGCATTAGTCGAGAAAGTAATTCGTACTGAAATTGCCCCCTCGTTTCAACCACACTACCCCCGTTTCAGACTGGATCGGAATGACGCCAACTCCGAGGCCAATTCTTTGATATCTGCAGAAGCAGCCCAGCGTTGACTGATGCGTTCGCGCTCGGCGCGGCTGCGCAGGCGCGGCTCCCGTTCTGCAGCCAGGCGATGCTCTGTCCACAGCACACCCAGACGGTGGTAGCAATCGTTCGCACGGCAGCCGGTGATCAATACGCCTTCGACATGATGCTCATGCAGCGCATATTCAATGAAGGAAGGCGGCAACATCGCAATACAGGGCAGGCTCAATACGGCCACACTTTCACTGCGCAGCTTCTGAATATTCGCTGCATTGTCGCAACCGAAAACCATGATACGCACATCACCCTTAAGCTTGGCCATGTCATTCAGCATGGCAGTGCGCAGCCCGGATATCGGCAGTGATGGCATTTCGATGCCGCTTACATATCCTTCGCCCCTGAAAGCGTTCGATGAGGGGCATGCCCCGGCGCAAATACCGCAACTTACGCAACGGTCCTGAACGACCACCGCCTCTTCCGAAAAGTGCATGCCGTCGCTGCGCGGCCTCATCACCACCGCCTCATAGGGACAATCGGCAACGCACAGCCTGCATCCGCTGCAATCCTCAAGGTGTACTTCGGCTATGGGTATCTGCATCTGTCTGCCGGGCAGCCACGGCAACACGCTTAGCAGCAGGCTGGCCCCGATCACCGCTGCCCATACCTGCCCTGCCGTCCATACATCCAGCAACGGATGAATAAACAAATAAAACCAGTCTATGCTCAGGTTGCTCGGTTCTATCCCCATATCCGCCGGCCCCTGGCTCAGCACCGGTTTTACCAGTGCCAGGATAAACAGCACCAGTAACATCCCCAGCGCAAGCCGGCGCCGCGGATTAACCACCGGCTTGCTGACGCGCATGATATGTATCCAAAGCATGAACAGGATGAACAGCGGGATGGTCACGTGCGCAAACGAGATCAGCGAAAAGAAACGGTCATTGAGCACTTCCCGCGAAACAAAACTCTGCGACATCGGCTCGCCGAATACCGGCAACCAGTCCAGCCACTCCATCGTGGCCACGACGGAATATTGAGCCAGCTTGTCCCATACCATCCAGTATCCGTTGATGCCGGCGGCAATGATCAGCCATATCAGCAGCACACCGGTGATCCAGGCGAACCAGCGTGCTCCGCGATAGCGTCCCAGTATGAATTCGCGCAACAGATGCAGCACCATGACCACCACCAGCGCATCGGAAGCATAGCGGTGCAGGCTGCGCATGACTCCGCCGAGATACCATTGCTCGTGCGTGAGATATTCGACGGAAGGATAGGATAATTCGATGCCGGTCTTGTAAAAGGCATAGATATAGGCGCCGCTGACCACAACCACCCAGAAAAAATAGAATCCCAGCGCACCCAGATGGTAAAACGGGTTGAGATCGTTGCCGAAGATTCTATTCAGCGAGCCCTCGAGACCAAGCAGCGTTCTGCGCGCGTATGACTCGGTGGGAATGGAGGTGATCAATTCAGAGTCCCTGCATCAATACCATCAATAATTGGTTGAATCCATCTCTACAATGACCGGCGGCATAATATACTGTGCGTGCATAAACCATTCAGGGGCATTAACATGGAAGTCATTTACTACACACTGATCGCTGGCGGCCTTTACTTCATTTCCGACTGGATACTTGATCGCATAGAAATCTCACGCGGAGCACGTTTCCAGAATCGCGCCGTACGCAGTCTGGTTTTCTTCGCGATTATTCTTGTGCTGGCATTTGTCACGTTCGGGTTTATCAACTATCTTGTACTTCCCTCGCAGTAACCAGGAGAAATTCCGTTGGCTTTAACATCTGCTGCTCATGCTCCGTCTATGTGTGGAATTTACAGCCTCTGCTGCACCGGCCTGCGCATGGCTTTAAATACCACCACCAGGAACATGATGCCGCCAACTACGGCTATCAGCCCCCCCAAACCCATCAATCCCATACCTGCCGTCTGCGCAAAGCCATGCAGTCCTCCTGCGACCTTGCGCTGTGCGCCATAACCTCCGGACCACAGCAACCCAAGAAGGTGGAGCAGTTGCCCCGCACCGTACACATAAGGCATCAGTGTGGCCCACTTCAAATTCGGCTCGCGGTAGCCAAGGCGGGGCAGCAGATGGAAGGTCAGCCCCATGAAAGCCAGGCTGATTGCCCCGCCGGTTCCATGATAGTGTGCCGTGATGATCGTGCTGCTATCCTTAATTACCAGGCTTATCCCGCCACCAATGGCAAACAAGAACATGGACGACAGCATTGCCGCGCGTTGGGGAGCTGTCGCTGAAGTGCGGCCACCCACCATCACCCCGTAAAGAACAGCCAAACCAAGCGGCACAACCGCAAAAGAACCTCCAACCCTCATCAACTGGGTGAACTGCCCCAAATAATCACCCATCACCCCGCTATAAGACAGGTAAATAACGGGAACGTATAATACCGGCAACAGCCCCAGCATAAAGAAGAATGACGCTACCCGCGGAGTCAACGGTATTTTCGCGCCACACGCATCTGCCAGCCACAGCCAGCCAGCCAGCATCAATAGCGTATAGGTGAACTGCAGCACATGGCCGCCGCCCCAGAATAGAAGATCATAGTAAAGTATGCCATCCAAAGCGTTGGGAATCATGATGTACGACCAGCCCAATGCGGCCAAGGCAAACAGCATGGAAATAGAAGAAGAACTCAATCCGATACGTATTGAGCCTTCCCCTCCCAGCCACAGATCGGCAGAGGGTGCCGCTATCAGGCTGCGCATCACCAGCACTGCTATGCCCGCGCCAAAAAGAATCAATCCCGAGAAAAAGAAAGGACTTTGCAGTACCGGTACATAATTGCTCATCAGCGGTTTGCCGGTATCAATAAATGGAGATAAGCCGATCATCGCGGCTCCACCGGCAGCCAGCGCCAATGCCAGCCAGCCAATACCAAGGAATCTGGATGATGAATTCAGGCTCCACAACACTCCGGCGAATGCCAGGAACCACAGCAGCACGGACATATCTACATGCACCACCAACGCGGTGAGGAAAAAATCAGCCCAAGGGAAAATATCTTGTATGTAAGGGGTGCGCGAAAGTACCACGAGGAAGGCGAACAACCCGGATCCAACCAGCGACGCCATGCCGAGCCACAACCAGCCGGAAGCCAGTTTACGTCCGGCAACAGAAGGCATGGAAAGCGCAAATTCGCGCCCATACTTTCCTTCATCAATCACGTCTACGCCTTCTTTAATACCTGCTTGCTGATATGCTAAACTCATCTTCTGTCCTTATGTCGTATTTTTGTTCTTGAAAATAAATCCACCAGTCGCCGCTTTGAAATCAATCACCAGGATGCGCCCCGCAGCAAGGTTCACGGTTTCCTCATGTACATAGTTGAAGTCATCCCCGGCATGATCCCTAAGGCGCGCCTTCAGAGTATGAATGCCAGCCTTCACCGGGATGCGCCGGTAAATATTGGCATTGCTGCTGCGTGCCCACCCGGATGGCCTTAATACCACGTGATAGAGTTGCTTCCCATCCATTTCCAGCTCAACCACCACATCAGCCCGCTCGCGCGGACAATCCTTAGTTCCTTTGCGCTGGTATGCAGGCAACTTGGCAAGCTCTTCCGGGGTACGTTCGCGACACTCGCCTTTGAGTTGACCTGCATGCCTGAAACTAAGTTTGATCAACGTCTCATCCGGTGGCAGGTGGGTATATACCGGGGAGGTGGAGAAAAAGCCGATCACAGCCACAAACATGGCATAAAACAATCCCTGTCCCATGTATTGTAACGGCTTAGCCATGCATCACCCCAGCAGAAGATAGCAAGGATCCTGCAACCTGAACTTTGTAAGGAGTAAGCAGAAAAGCGTCAGAAAAATATTGGTCTTCCGGCAATCCCCTGGCCATGAATGGTGCACGACCTGCATCAACCATCAAAGGCGGACCGCATGCATAGATCTGATAGCCGCCCAAATCCTGATAATCCTGCAGGATGGCTTCGGTAACCAACCCGGTTCTGCCATGCCAGTCATGCTCTAGTTTTGGTTCGGACAACACCGGTATAAACTTGAAATTGTCATGCTCCTGTTGCCATTTGTTTGGCAAATCCGCAAGGTAAAAATCAGCAGGCGTTCTGGCGCCCCAGTACAACACCATGGAACGATTCAGCCCGGCCTTAAATGCATGCTCCACCATGCTCTTGATGGATGCGAAGCCGGTGTTCCCGGACATGAAAATAATGGGTTTATCATTTTTTTCATGCAGGAAAAAAGTACCGAGCGGTCCTTCCACTTGCAGCACGTCACCCTCCTTCATCCCCTCGAAGACATGGCTGGTGAATTTGCCACCCTTCACCAAGCGGATATGCAATTGCAAGTGGTCTGATTCATGCGGAGGATTGGCGATGGAATAACTGCGCTTGGTGCCATCATCCAGCTGCACAACAACATACTGGCCGGCAATAAATTTCATCTGCTCATCACCCACAGGCCGCAATTCGAGCAGCGTCACATCCTGCGCCGCCCGCTCCATTTTCTGCACTCTGAACTTTAATGTCTTTACCGGGAATGCCTTCAACTCATCGACTTCGTCGCACTCTATAGCCAGATCAGATAATGGTTTGGCACAGCAGAACAGGGCTTTGCCCTGCTCCTTCTCTGCATCGGTGAGTACTCCTTTCTGGTAAACACCATAATCGACCGACCCTCTCAGTATCTTGCCTTTGCAGGTTCCGCAAGCACCGTCACGACATTGGTATGGCAGATTCAATCCCTGGCGTAGCGCAGCTTCCAGCACGGTTTCGCCTGCTCTTGCGGTCACCGTATGCCCGCGCGGAAAAGTGATGATCTCATACTCACCCTTGCCGCGCTTTTTCCCCAGGAACGGCAACAATAATAAAAAACCGGTAATGCCGCCTGCCAAAACCCATACCTTGCCCGGCCCCCAAGAATAGAGCAGGGGATAAGACCATAGATAGAACCAATCCAGTTTCAGAATGGATGGTGCAGAATCCAAGTCCGCTTGCCCCTGGCTTAATGCCGGCTTGACCAGCGCAAGCACGATCATGGACAGGACCAATCCGATCTTGAGCGCTTTGGGTGGCGATGTCTTGGCCTGCGGAACGCGCTGGGTATGTATCCAGATCAGCGCGAAGGCGCCCAACGGAATACCAATGTGCACAAGTGAAAGCAGGGAGAAGAAACGATCATTCACACTCCCCTGCTCCAGAAAATTGCGCACCAAGGGGGCACTAAAGATCGGTAAAGCATCCAGCCATTCTGCGGTCGCCACAGCTACAAACTGCGCCAGCTTATCCCAAACCAGCCAGTAACCGTTTATGCCGGCCATATAAACCAGCCACAGCACTACGATGCCGGTAAACCATGAGAACCAGCGGAAATTCCGGTAACGGTCAAAGACAAAATTACGCACCATATGTAAAATTGCAGCCAGTATCATCCCGTCAGAAGCATAACGATGCAGACTGCGCATGATGCCGCCCAAATACCATTGCTCATGGGTTATGCGCTCCACCGAATTGAAAGCATCTTCAACGCCGGTATCGTAAAAGGCATAAATGTAGAAACCGCTGACCACGATGATCCAGAACATCCAGTAGGTGATCGCGCCCAAATAATAAAGCGGATTCAATACGGATCCGAAAATGCCATTAAGCGCGCTCTCCAGATGCAAAAAAATGCTCTGGCCGATACGATGGGCGAGTTTAATCACAGGGAATTTCTAGAAGAACGGTTATAACAGAAGCTAGCGTGGGGACAACAAAGTGGCATCGGCTCGGCCTTTATCAAACATGGTGTGGATAGCTCCGCTTGGGGCTGCGACGATACTCGATCACGATCCACCATGTAATGAACAGCGAAACAAGAATCCCCAACCCAATGCCATAGAAATAGCTGTAATCTATTTTATATGCTCCGGTCTTGGCGTCATAAACTGTGCAAAAGAGCCGTATCTTGTTTGATAAACCCGCAAATCCAGACTCTGCCGTCTTGATGTTGTAAATCATATTCTTTAAAGGCTCGAGCAGCGTCTTGTTATCGAATTCTTCCCCGTAAACTTGTTGATAGACCCTGCCTTGTCCGTCAATAAAAGTCGTTTGCGTGATATGTTCGAAACCGCCCTCTGCGGAAGGGAAATAGACAAACCCCAAATCCTTGCTCAACTTTTTTATCGTGTCCGGGTCAGCGCTGACGAATTCCCAGTCCGTCAGTTTTACGTCCATACGTTTGGCAAAATCGTCCATCGCACCCGGAGTATCGTTTTCCGTATCGAAGCCTATCGTCAGCACACCGAAGCTGTCGGCCCCCAGGGCATCCCGGGACAGCTTGAGCGCATTCAGATTGCGGGTTGTGGTTGCACAGACGGACGGGCAATGGGTATAGATCATGCTGATGACCAGAGGTTTGCCCCGGTAATCTGACAAGCGCACTTTACCCAGGCTGCGGCTCAGGAAAGTGTAATCACCAAGTTGGTTACCTATCGCGCTCTGACTTATCTTCAGAGCCTCCTTTTCATCAAGAACCTGATAACTTGCCTTTACCGGTTGCACCTGTAGCTTTGCCGTCGTTACTGCAACTTTATACAGCCCTATACCACTGACGTCGCGATCCCGCGCCAGAGATGGCTGAGCTGCGAGTAGAAGAACCGTTAAACTTAGCGGCAATAAGTAGTAATACATTATTGGTACTTCCATGAAATCTTGATCGGTCAAAGCGCTACATCCCGACTCTGGCTGAAGAAAAACATTTGCATTGATAGAAGCTATCCCATCCTCACTAATACCTGACAAGATGCATGGTCGAACGGAATGGAAATCACGCGGCGAAACCCGCTTCCAGCATCAGTGCAAACAACAACACGCTAAGCTGCACCATTGATGCAAAAAAATTGGACATCGCCGTTTGTTTCGTGGGATTGCGTACCAGCTGCACACTTTTAACCAGGAAGTAAACGCCTCCCGACAAGGCGCCGATGAGATAGATCCAGCCCAGACCGTAATACATCGGCAAAAGGGAAACCAGCACCAAAAGGATGGTGTGCCCCAATATAATACGCGCTGCTTTCTGATCGCCTTTTACCACCGGCAGCATGGGCACTCCTGCTGCGGCATACTGATCGCGATAGGCTATCGCCAGACTCCAGAAATGCGGGGGTGTCCACAGGAACAACACCAAAGCCAGCAGCACGGGAAGCGGGCCGAACGACGGATCGATTGCGGCTGCACCGGCAAGTACCGCGAAGCTCCCCGCCAATCCGCCGAACACAATATTCAGCCAGGTGCGCCGTTTCAACCATACCGTGTAGACAACAGCATAGGTGAAGGCACCGAGGAAAATGTTCAATGCCGCCATCGCATTAAGTGCAAAGGCAGCGGAAGTGACCGCAACCAGAAGCAGCAACCCGATTATCACCAGCCACTTGCGACTATGCTGAAAAACTCCAGTCACGAAAGGACGATTTTTTGTTCGCGGCATTTTCGCATCCATGTCGCGTTCGCTGTATTGGTTGAAGGCTCCGGCTGCCGCTGATCCCATCATTACCGTCAGAAACAAAACCAGAATTTTCCATATCGGCAAGGACTGCCCCGGCGTAATTGCCATACCACCCATGGCGGCCAATGCAATCACAAAACCAATGCGTAGCTTGAATACGTTGATGTATTGTTTAATCATTGTCTCACGTCCATGTATTTGTCTCTCCGCCACTTGGAGAATATGCAGGCTAAGTTTATAGAATTTCAACCTATGAAACTTCTAACCTGAACCGTGACTACTTGTGGTGATGTTACCCACCATAGCTCCTTGCTTACACATAATGGAATACGCATCCCAAGCTCAGGTAAGAGGTCTCCCCCTAACTAAATCCCTGCTTTATCCTGCACGAATCAGGGAGGGATGCCGTGGCACCCCTCCCATAATCTTAATTTATTTAAGACATGCCCCATACCGTTGACAGATACTTGAAGTTAATGAAGTAGTACAGCACGAGGGTCACGAACAATATCATGGCAAGCACAAATGTTCCCGGTGCTTCCATGCCGCCGATACCGATATGTTTATTTCCGGATCTCTGCGCGACAACATCTGCATCCTCAACTTTCGGCCATGGTGCGGAGCCTTCCGGAATGCGCTCACCCGCAAAAATGGAAGCCAGCACGATTACGATAAACATGATCGCACCAACCGACATGATCACGGCGAAGATCTCGCCCATATCCATCAAACCCTTGGCGATTTCCGGGTATTCATAAGCCAGAGGCTGTCCGGCAAAAGTAATATCCGCATGGCGGCGTTGCACCCCCAAAGTACCTGCACCCATCATGGCAATTGAGAAAACCCAGGCACCCAGACTAAAGATATAGGGTTGCCATTTCGCCCACCCTGGCATCGCTATCTTGCGCTGAAACACCACCGGAATCAGCCAATAAGTAACCGCCATGAATGCCATGGTAGTACCAGCTACGAGGGTGCCATGGAAATGGCCCGGCAGATACATGGTGTTGTGTATGAGCATGTTGATCTGCTCCACGCTCATCACCACACCGGTGATGCCGCCGATGAAGCCGAATCCGACCAAGGACAGGAACATCCCGGAGAAGATCGGATTACCCCAGGGTGCTTTTCGGAGCCAGGTAAACATGCCGGTATCAAGACCTTTCTTGCGTTGTGCGACTTCAATGGAGCCGGGAACGGTCAAACCGTGGATCAAGCTGGCCAGCACCGCGAGATAAAGCATGTAACTGGTGTTGAATATCTTCCATACAGAGGTCAGCCCCGGATCGGATAGCAGGTGATGCACAGAACCAAGCTGCAGGAACAGGATATACAGCAGGAACGCAAAACGGCTTACCTTCTCGGACATCGGCTTGGCGCCGAATACCAATGACGCGATGAGATACCAGATGGAAATATGGGTGACCACATTGATCTGCTGCGAGGAGTGGCCGAACGCCCACCATACAACCCGATACATCATCGGATCAATGTGGCCGATCAGACCTATTCTCCAGAGAAAAGTCGGGATCAGGATCAGCGCGCCGGAAACGATGGTGAAAATGGCGATCACACAGGCCGTCACACCACCGAACACAACCAGCGGAAGCGATCCGCTATAGGTTTTTTCTCTCTTGGCAACCACCAGCGTGCAGAGGAACACGAAGCAGCCGATCAACGCACCCACGGCAAACAGGATCAAGCCCAGATAGAAATGCGGGGCCGCTTCCAATGGCGGGTAGGAGGTCATCATCACGCTAGAATTTCCTTGCAGCACTGCCACTGCGACCATGGCCGCCCCAACCAACATGAGCCAGAACTGTGTCCATGCCCAGCGTGGTGTCGCTAACCGGTTGCCCAACACATGCGCGCCCAGAAAATAGAGCACGGCCATTTCAAAGAAGATGATCCATACTGCCAGGTTAACCAGGCCATGAGCCGTCAGGAACAGGTAGAACATCTCGGGCGGGAGCAGCTGCACGCTCGGCATGCGAGTTAGCGCCACCCCGAGGCCAAACAGTCCCCCCACCAACAAAAACACTACTGCTGCAAACGCATTCCACTTAACCAGCGTGTTAGCCGTCCTGTTAATCTTGAGGCCGGACACCGGGTCTACGCGAAATTCAGACAATGTAGTCGTCGCCATTATTATTTACTCCTTTACGTAAATTCTGCCCAGCATCGTGTGATGGCCCACGGCGTTGACTCCGCCGCAGTATTCACCGCATGCTATGCTGAAAGTGCCGGATTTGTTCGGGGTCATATTAATAACCTGCTCGTAGCCAGGATAAACCTGAAAGTTGATGTTCTCAGGCTGCAACGAGAAGCCATGCCCGACATCAAGCGAAGACAAATGCAGACGATAGGTTTTACCTTTTTGAAACTCCAGGATGGGGCGCCATTGCCACTGCATACCAGCCAGATAAACATCGCTGCCTGGAGGCGGCGCCACGACATCTTCACCGGTAGCCACATCCTTGCGGACAGAATATTTCGCCAGCTGATCCGCCAGTTTGCTGGCATACGCTTCGGGTGTGGTTTTGTAAGCCTCGTTTCGCATGTTCTGATTTCCGATCCAGTGCCAGCTAACCATCCAGCCGAACATGAATAGACACCAGGCAAAAGAAATCACGATCCAGGTTATCTCGGTGCGTTCGATCGGTTCACGCCACCAGTCCGGATTAGTTGGGGGGTATAAGACGTTCCCATAGCTATATCTCCTTTATCGATTAAACAAATGTGTCGTTCTTACGGGGCCATCGGTATGTTGATTACGTCCCACAACCCCCACAAGGTATAAAGCACGGTAGGTGTCAATACGGCCAAGGCTAACATCAGCCATTGGTTATCCAACGCCCTTTGCATAAAATGGGGACTTGTACTATTCGTAGACTCAGACATTGTTTACTCCCTCCCTTAACAATTGATGGCTGACGCCATTGACGGTTGACACGAAACAACTTGTATAAAACAAACCCTGTTTCTGGCTCATTACGTCTGTTGCAATTATTGCTATTGCTTTAAGGTTAATCCGAAACACACATCGAACAGAATTTTCAGTGGCCGAGCAATATGAAAAGCCCAATGCTGAAGTAAGCCGCTGCGCTAACAGCGAGCACTACTGTCAGAAGCAGGAACTTGTTGTGCATCATCTGTTGCATGAAGTGGGCTGGCGGATTCCCAGTCTTGGATGGTTCCATAGAATGACCTCCCGTTGATATTCTGTATCTAAGTATTCCTCAAGTGACTGCGCCATCCACCATATCACCTGGACGCATTACCCACCCTGAGTTGTTGAAGGCAAACACCGCTAATTACCAACAACACAATACATGTATCATCAATACATTAATACAATTTCCGCAAACATATTCCTAATGCCGAATGTTGTCAAGAAGTTTGATGGGCGTGTTTAGCCGTATTGCCAGAATAGCATTTAAGATGTACAGTTCGCACATGTTATACGTGCGGGTTGGGCATGTAGCCGCAGAAAAATCCATGGGGGTGAGTGTGAAGTCTGATGCCGCTGGCCGAGTCCAATAGACCCTATCGACAACGATTAGTGCGAATGCTGCATCCCGACGATTTAACCAATCCAACTTAAGGTCACCAATGAAACTGACCCATTACTCTGATCTCGGCTTAAGATTGCTGATGTATCTGACTTTGCGCCATAGCGAGACAGTCACAATTCAGGAAGTGAGCGTCCGGTTTGCAGTCTCCAAGAATCACATGGTCAAAATCTCCCATCAATTGACCAAATCCGGTTTGATCGTGAGTACCCGAGGGCGCAATGGCGGCGTGCGCTTGTCCCGCCAGCCAGAAAGCATCAGCGTTGAAGATGCACTGCTCGCGACCGAGGACAATTTTGACCTGGTTGAGTGCTTTGGACCCGACAATCACTGTGTCATTACTGATGTGTGCAAGTTGAGTGGCGTACTCGACAATGCTCTCAAAGCATTTTTTGGAGTGCTTCGGAAAGTATCATTGGCTGATCTGGTGAAAAACAGCAAGACACTTGAGAAATCTTTGCTGCCGTTTCCCGAAGAAAAGATCGTTAAGTTTTATCCCCGTTCCGGCTCTGCAGCGAGGCGCAAAGCCAAGTGATCAAAGTGGCCCGCCCTACTTAGCCCGCCATAATCCATGCCAACCATGGAAA